>NZ_JAZQIJ010000058.1:0-16711 GCF_045541095.1 Methanobrevibacter sp. | reverse complement strand
TATTTACATGAAAAAAGCTATCGACAAACCAGAAACCTGTCGTGACGACGAATGGATTGTCCGTGAATTGAAAGAAAGAGTAATGAAACTCAGAGAAGAGCCAAACGTAGCTCCAAAATATGTGCCAAATCCAAACGCACTCTAAAGGTGATATAATGGAATATATTCTTAAAAATGGTATCGTCTACGACCCTGCTAATGAGATTAACGGTGAAAAAAAGGACGTCATGTTTAAAGACGGAATTATTGTAGATGACGTTTCCGCAGATGCAAAAGTCTTAGATGTTACCGATAAAATAGTCATGCCAGCAGGTATTGACCCTCACGCACACGTTGCAGGTCCTAAATTAGTAGTAGGAAGATTATACAGGCCTGAAGATTCCAGAAGAGGTGTTACTCAAAAAACTAAAGTTTTAAGATCAGAATCTGGTTTCTCCATCCCAAGTTGTCCTGCAACCGGTTACAGATACTCAAGATTAGGTTACGGTACTGTTGTTGAAGCAGCTATGCCTCCTCTTGAAGCAAAACACACTCACGAAGAAATTGCAACCATTCCACAAATCGATATTCCAGCTATGCCGTTATTCGGTAACAACTGGTTCGTAATGGAATACGCAAAAGATAACAATATTGAAGACATCGCAGCATTTGTAGCTGCATGGTTAAAAATATCCAAAGGTTACGGAATCAAAATCGTAAACCCATGTGGAAGTGAAGCATGGGGTTGGGGTATGAACGTACACGGTGTAAACGACAAAGCACCATACTTTGACGTAACTTCCAAAGAAGTTATCATCGCACTCGCAAAAGCTAACGAAATGTTAAACTTACCTCACTCTATCCACATTCACCCTAACGACTTAGGACACCCTGGTAACGTTCCAACAACTATCGAAACTATGGATGCTGTAAAAGGTGTTAAAAAAGGATCCAAAGCAGCTGAAATAAGAGACCAAGTTATGCACGTTTGCCACTTACAATTCCACTCTTACACTGGTAACAGTTGGAAAGATGCAGGTTCCGGTGCAGAAGAAGTTGCTAAATACATTAACAAAAACGACCACATCACCTGTGACGTAGGTCAAGTAACTTTAGATGAAACCACAACCATGACTGCAGACGCTCCTATGGAATACGACTTATTCAAATTATCCGGTCTTAAATGGACCAACAAGGATATTGAATGTGAAACCGCAGCTGGTATCATTCCATGTATTTACTCTGGTAAAAACCCAGTTAACACCTTACAATGGGCTATCGGTCTTGAATTGTTCTTACACATAGACGACCCATGGAAAGTTTGTTTAACTACTGACCACCCTAACGCAGGACCATTCACAAGATACCCAAGAATTATCTCCTGGTTAATGAGTAACCAAAGAAGAATGGAAATGATTGAAAACAGAGAAGTTCACAAATGGGCAGAAAAAAGAACTACCCTTGCAACTCTCGACAGAGAATACGATTTCTACGATATTGCAACTATTTCAAGAGCTGCTCCAGCTAAAATCTACGGATTCACCGACAGAGGTGCTCTCACCCCTGGTTACAGAGCAGATATTGCAGTATATGACATAAATCCTAATGAAATTGACCCATCCAGACAATACGCTGATATTGAAAAAGGTTTCAATGTAGCTGAATACACCATTAAAGATGGTCAAATCTTAGTAAAAGACAAAGAAATTGTTAAAGTTAAAGAAAGTCAAAACATTTGGGTTAACGTAAAAGGTTGGGAACAAAACGAGCAAAAAGTTATCGACAACATCATGCCGTTCTTCACCCAATACTACTCAGTTAAATGGGAAAACTACCCAGTACACGACCACTACGTATCCAACCCAATTAGAGTAGACGTTGATGGTAAATAGGGGTGTTTAATTTGAAAACAATAACATTTGATCAAATAAAAACTTCTTCAATCGCTTTAGAATTTGATGAATTAATTCCTGATGAAATTTATTCATGGACTGAAGCTGATTTCGCAAAATATCAAGTCCCAATTGGAAACTCAAGATTCCCAATCACTGACTTCTTCACAATAACCGTTGAAGGAGAAGCTGCAGGACCTGATGAAGTGGAAATGATTTTAAACGGTGATTTAAACAGAGTTAAATACATCGGTTGTAAAATGAGCGGTGGAAACATCGTCTGTAACAGCAGTGTAGATTTACACGTAGGTGCAGAAATGTCCGGTGGATCCATTCTCGTTAAAGGTGACGCAGCAGCACACGCTGGAAGAGAAATGTCCGGAGGATACCTTGAAATTGAAGGAAACACCAAAGAATTCACTGGTGCTTCTTACATTGGTGAATGGAGAGGTATGACCGGTGGACAAATCGTTGTTGGTGGTAACGCTGGAAAACAATGTGGTGAATGTTTAACTGGTGGAAGAATTCACGTTAAAGGTAACTGTGATATCTTAGCCGGTATTCACATGACCAAAGGTATTATTGAAATTGACGGTGACGTAAACCGTTGGCCTGGTGGTCAGATGAAAAACGGTAACATTATCATCCACGGATTCCTCGGAAGATTACTCGAAGGATTTGTTCTCGACGGTATTGTTGTAGATCCTGAAGTAGACGGTTCCGTCTTCAAAGGTAAATATATTAAATATACTGGAGATATTGGTCTCAACGGTAAAGGTAATCTTTACTTAGACGCTGAAGCTAACAAAGAAAAATTAGCTGAATACGGTGAACTTGACGACGAATATACTTCAATCAGAGAATACAGGAATTTATAATTCCTCTCTCTTTTTTCTTTTTTTAAATAATTTTTATAGATGGTATTATGGTAGAAGAAATTGAAATGTCTTATGAAGACGCAGTGGAATATGTCAGAAATAAAGTTAATGTAGGAGATATTTTGGAAATTTCCTATAATCGTATTTTCGCTCCCGGAGAAGTTTTAGGCCTTACTGAAGAAGATGACATGACTGGTGAAGGTCTTAGGGTAGCAATGCAATTGAACGGCGAAATTTTAAATCAGTCAGTAGAAATCGATTTGAAAGAAATCGAGGACGATTTAATCGAAATGCGCCACATAACCGATGATAAGGAACTTATCATTGAAATTTTATAACTTCTTTTTTCTATTTATTTTTTAGTTTTTAATTTTCAACGAAAAATAATTTTGTTCGTTATTATACAAACATTTATATGCTTGAAAATATACTGTTATATAAAGGATGTGATTATCATGAAAGAGATGGAACTAACTACCGAACAAGCTGTAAATTACTTAAAAGAAAATGTAAAAATTCATGATAAGATAGAAATTTCATATAATAGAATTTTCGCAGAAGGAGAGGTTTTAAATGTCGATTTTTCCAAATATTTTGGAGAACCTGGCTTCAAGTTATTGGTTTCTCTTGATGAAAGTGATTTGGGAGCGACAGTTGAAATTGATGTATATGAGGTTGAGGAGGATATAATAGAATTTACCCATTATCCAAAAAATGGCGAAGATGTGGTTGTGACTGTAGTATAGTTACAACCTGTCCATATCTTCAAATGGAATCAATGTTTCAATACTTTTCACTTCAATAGGTATTCCCTGTTCTTTAATTGCACCGATAGTATTCAATCCACCACCGGCTACGATTCCAAAGTTATAGTTTTCGGCTTTTGCATTATATGTTACTTCACGTGGTTTTCCGATTTTATATATTGAAAAACCGGTATTTTTCAGAATATCCAATAAATGCACTGCATAATCCCGTGAAATATATGGTATCTCCTTAAAGCTTGCCAATATTTTACTGATTCCTCCGTTAGAAATAGAAGTTAGGTTTTTGGAGATGAATATCTTGTGGGGATCGATTGTTGTTCCGGTGTAGGATATCAGCTCGATGAATGCCGGAGGTTCTGTAAGCTCCAGGAGTCCGCTGTAGACGGGATTGCACATTATTCCGTTGTTTATCAAAAGTCCATCAATTGTTAAACTGCAGATTGTGCCTATTCCTATTTTGTCTTCATCTGTCGGATGATTTAAAAGTTTATAATATGGATTGATGTATTTCGGATTGTCATTATATGTATCTTCCATTATTTTCAGGGATTTATCCAAATCATCTCTTTTGACATAGGATACGTTTGCAATGATGTCTCCTTTCCTTTTTTCAACATCGAAATTGACCTGCTGTATCAGGTTCCATGATTTTGATAAAAGCAGAGGAAGTTTTGGTTGTTTAACTGTGGTCGGTGCTTTCAGAATCGGGCTTATGCTTGTTGTTATCGGAGACAATGTCTTGAAATCCTTAAGCTCTTCAGCTATTTTGATGTCTATTTCTTCCCCGAGCTCCTTTATTGCACAAAATGGGGTTATTCCACCGACAATAGCTATTCCCACCATGCCGTTAGGGACTGGCAGACCTAGCAAATCTTCTGATTCCTGAGATATTCCGATTACTCCTCCAATTCCGATTTTATCCAGCTTTTTCAATATGTCAATTGTTTTTCTTTTTCCGGCACCCGGAATCACCCTGAAGTTTGCAGGTATGACTCCATTACCTTTTGTAACCACATCTATTACTGAAGTGTACTGTGGTGTGGAAAATATGTCAAGCGGTGTCAGGGATGTTTTCTTGTAGGATATCAATTCGGTAAATCTCACAGGTTGAAAGTCTTCGATTTGAAGAAGTCCTCCATATAATGGCTGTGAAGGTATTCCTTCATTCAGAAGTATCCCGTCGACTGTGGTTCCACATAAAGTTGTGACTTCAATTTCATCATTGGATTTGTTTCTTTTTATATTAACGTAAGGACTAACAGAAAGACCACATTCAACAATCATTTCCATTATATTAATCGATTCTTCATTATAAATGGTTGAAGTGTTGACAACTACATTCCCGCTTTGTGTCATATAGTTGAAGTCACTCAGATAAATCATTTCTTCAAATTTTGAGTTGATGAAATCAACCTGGTCATAAAGCAAACCTTTTTCAAGCTTTTCACGGCCAAGTTTTGTTATTTGCCTTCCTGCATAACCGACACGCTCGGTGTAGCCTTTTTCATCCAGTATCTGCATATGATATCTGACTGCACGTTCACCCAGATTGAATCCCTTGTTTTTCAGCTCATCAGCTATCAACTTGGAACCTGTGGGAGTGTCCTGTTCGTTCAATATCCTCAATATTTCTATCATTCTGTGTTCTGATTCTGACATGAAAAAGCCTACCTGAAAAATAAAAATAAAAATAATATTTAGATTTAGATATCTAAATATTTTCTTTGTTCGTATCCGAATACTTGTACACGGTATTCGTCCCATTCCTTATATTTTAGTTCAAGGAATTTTTTACTTACGTGAGGTCCTAAAGCGTTTAATATAAGTGGGTCTTCTTCAAGGGCATGGTATGCTTCCCATAGACTGGTTGGTAAAACCTTGATTCCCATTGATTCCCTTTCTTCTTCTGTCATACTGTAGATGTCCGCCTCGACAGGGTCTCCAGGGTCAATTTTGTTCACGATACCGTCAATTCCAGCTTCAAGCATTACGGTAAATGCAAGATATGGGTTACATGCAGGGTCCGGTGATCTGTATTCGATACGTGTGGCCTTACCTCTTGCTGCAGGTACTCTGATTAATGCGGATCTGTTTTTAAGACCGTATGCCATGTATACTGGAGCTTCATAACCAGGCACTAAACGTTTGTATGAGTTTACAATAGGGTTTGTAATTGCGGTAATTGCCGGAGCATGCTTAAGCAGACCTCCCATAAAGTGAAGTGCATCTTTTGAAAGTCCAGTTTCGGAATCAGGATCTGAAAACAGGTTTCTGTCACCTTTGAAAACAGATTGGTGGCAGTGCATTCCACTACCGTTAACTCCGAAGAACGGTTTTGGCATGAATGTAACTCTGTAGTCCAGTTGGTCAAAGGTAGCCATATTGTCTACAATAGCTTTTATAGCTTGTTTAAATGTAATTACTGCATCAGCAGTTTTTAAAGCATCTTTAAATTTAAATGCAATTTCGTTTTGACCTGGAGCCACTTCGTGGTGAGATGCTTCCACTTCAAAGTCAAGCTCTTCAAGATTCAAGGTCAATTCTCTTCTGAAGTCAGGTCCTTTGTCTCTTGGTTCCACATCAAAGTATCCTGCTTCGTCATAAGGCATAGGATATCCTTTTTCATCTATGTCTACAATGAAGAATTCAGGTTCAGGACCTATGTTGTATTGAAGTCCCATGTCTGCGAGATGCGCCAATGATTTTTTCAATACGCTTCTTGGGTCGCCGATAAACGGTTCGTTTTCGGTTGTCCATACGTCACAGATGAATCTGCATGTTGCGGATTCTTCAGGTCTCCAGGATAATCTTGCATATGTATTGATATCTGGTTTTAAAATTAAATCACTGTCGTTAATTCCGACAAATCCTTCAATGGATGATCCGTCAAAGAGCATTCCTTCATTGAACAGTTCGCTCATATCTTCGTTGTTGAATGGAATTACAACATTCTTTACGGTACCATTAATGTCAACAAATTGCAGACGGATAAATTTGATATTGTCCTCTTTCATTTGTTCGATTACACTTTGCATTTTTTCTTCGTTAATATCACTCATCAAATCAAGCCCCAATATTTCAATAATATTGACTTCAATTGCATAATCGGAAAATTACTTCCTACTAAATAAATATCTTACAATTAATCTATATAAAATTTTTGAAAAATCGGAACATTATCCTATTAAATTGATTTTTAGTATTTTTTTGTATACTTTTTATTTTTTTAATTATATTTTGATTAGTTATATTTAAAATTGGATGGTATTATGTTTAATTTTGAGAATGCAATAAGAAAAAAATTGGTGTGGTGTTTAAATTTCATCGATTGAAAATGAAGAAAAGTCCAGCAGGTCAAAAGTCAATACTTTGGGTGAAACGGTAACCTTTCCTATGCCTGTGATGATTTTAAACGCTTCCATTGCTTCAAGGCATCCTACCAAATTGGGAGTAGGTCCAAATGCCGGAGGGGTTCCGCTAACTACATTTTCAAGCTCTTCAATGACATCTTCATTCAGTTGTTTGCCTGATGACGGCAGCATAAACATCTCCTCATAACTTTTGGTGGTTGGCAAAAATACGCTTACCTGACCAAGACTTCCATGGATGGCGCCGTGAATGAATGGGATTTTAAGCTCCCTTGCCTTTCTTGAAACGATAACTCTTGTTGGGATATTGTCAAGGGCATCAATGACAAGATTGGAATCCTTGAGCAGTTGGTCTATATTGTCCTGGTTAACGTGTTTGGAGTAGTTAGTTACCTTCACGTTCGGATTGATGGCTTCTACCTTTTCTTTTGCCACTGCGCTCTTGTCACGGCCTATGTCTTCAAATGTGGCAAGGGTCTGTCTGTTGAGATTGGTTATATCAAAAGAGTCCTCATCAACTAAAACCAGTTCGCCAACGCCCATTCTTGCAAGCATTTCAATTGCTTCGCCGCCGATTCCGCCGCATCCGATGACTGTGATTTTGGTGTTTTTGAATTTTTCCTGTTCCTTTTTATCCAATAACGGCAGTTGACGGGTCAATATTTCCCAGTATGTCATGTGATACACCTAAAAATGGTCAAAATCACTTCCGAAGTATTCATATACCTTTTGAAGTTCTTCCGGAATGTTAAGCATTTGTGTACAGAACGGCAGGCACTCCTTGCAGTCAACGCAGCTGTCTGCTCTTGCTTCATCGCCAATAAGTGAGAAATATTGCATTGCGCTTGCTTTAGGGTCGTTCAGCATATGTGCAATGTTGTATTCGGTCAGGCAGTTAATGATGTCAACCCCATGAGGACACGGCATGCAGTATCCGCATCTGGTGCACCGGTTTCCAATAAATGATCTGTAGGTTCTTGCAACTTCCCTGATGAGTTCCTGGTCGTTTTCGCTTATTTCATCTATTGTGTTGGCTATCTGAATATTTTCCTTAACCTGTTTCAGACTGGTCATGCCGCTTAAAACGCAGTCAACGTCATCCCGGTTCCACAGGTATTGAAAAGCCCATTCGACAGGAGTCCTTTCAACTTCAGATGTTGCCCACAAATCACTGATTTCGCGGGGGATGTTGTTGACCAGTCTTCCTCCCCTAAGAGGCTCCATAATCATGCTTCCGATGTTTGTTTCTTTCAGATAATTCAGACCCATAACTCCTGACTGGTAGTACTCGTCCAGATAGTTCATCTGAGTCAGTGCAACTTCCCATTTTGGATATTCATCAATTATTTCAATAACATAGTCCACTTCAATATGTGATGAAAATCCGATGTGCTTTACCTTTCCAGAGCTTAAACAATCGTCCAAAAAGTCAAAGACCTCCAGCTTCTTAACGTTTTCCCAATCCGGTACGGTCAGTGAATGAAGCATGTAGATATCGATATAGTCTGTTTTAAGTTTGTCAAGTTGCAGGTCGAGATAATAGTCAAAATCAGATTTTTTCTCCATCAGCCATACTGGAGACTTTGTTGAAAGGATTATTTCATCCCTCAAATTATTTTCAGCCAAAAAATTGCCGATAAATCTTTCGCTGTTTCCGTCACCATCCAGCTCCTTGCTGTGGTAAGGAAAAGCAGTATCGATTAGATTAATTCCATTTTCAATTCCATACTTCAACATCTTTGAAGCTTCTGTCTCGTCGATGTTGTCATTAGAATCTATAGTTGGCAGTCTCATGGCTCCAAATCCAAGCCTAGAAACTTTAAGGCCACTTTTACCAAGTTCGTTATATATCATTTCAAATCCTCAATTTTAATTTGTTTAAAAAACTATAAAATTGTTATGATTTGAGAAATAAGTTTAAAAAAAGTTAGTTTAGATGGAAAATTCCTGGGATTTAGGATGCCGGGGGCGGGATTCGAACCCGCGATCTCACGGTATCCCAGGAATACGGTTGAGCACGCTATATTACCCTATGAGCCGTGCGCTCTAACCAGCTGAGCCACCCCGGCATCTAACAAATATATTTATTTTTATCATTACATTTAAAGTTTTTGTTTTTTTAATCATTTTTGACAATGTTCTTTAAATTTCAAAAAAATAATTCGAAAAAGGGTTATATTTAATTACTTATAAAATCAAAAAAATATATATTGATAATTTTTATTGGTGATGATATTATGAGTAAAGTAAAAGACATGTCACTTGCACCTGAAGGTGTTAGAAAAATTGAATGGGTTCAAAAACATATGCCCGTTTTGGAAAGTATTAAAAAAGAATATTTGGAATCTCAACCTTTCAAAGGAATAACTATCGGTTCATGTTTACACTTAGAACCTAAAACTATTAATTTAGGTCTTACATTAATGGCTGGTGGAGCTGAAGTCGCAATGACCGGATGCAATCCGCTTTCCACACATGACGATGCAGTTGCAGGAGCAGCTGATTTAGGATTAAACGTCTACGGATGGAGAGAACAGGACGATGAAGAATACTACCAGACAATCAATATGGTCTTAGACCACAAACCTGACATAATCATCGATGACGGAGCAGACATGATTATGGTACTCCACAATGAAAGAACAGAACTCTTGAAACATATCAAAGGCGCATGTGAAGAAACCACAACTGGAGTACACAGACTTCAAGCCATGCATGCTGATGGAGCTTTAAAATTCCCTGTTATTGCAGTAAACGATGCATACACCAAATACTTATTCGACAACAGATACGGTACAGGTCAATCAAGCTTTGATGCAATCATGGGAACAACCAACATGGTAATTGCCGGAAAAACTGTAGTCGTATGTGGATACGGCTGGTGTGGCCGTGGACTTGCTCTCAGGGCAGCAGGTCTCGGTGCTGATGTAATTGTTACTGAAGTAGATCCAATCAGAGCACTTGAAGCAAGAATGGACGGTTACAGAGTAATGACAATTAGAGAAGCCGTAAAACAGGCTGACCTGATTATTACAGTAACCGGTAATGCAGACATCATCTGCGGTGATGACTTTAAATACATGAAAGACGGATGTATGCTTGCAAATTCAGGACACTTCAATGTGGAAATCAACAGGCCGGATCTTGAAGCTATTTCAACTGAAGTTAAAGAAGTAAGGGAAAGTATTGAAGAGTTCACCACTAAAGATGGACGTAAAATCTATCTTTTAGCTGACGGACGTTTGGTCAATCTCTCAGCAGCACGTGGACAAGGACACCCTGCAGAAATCATGGACATGAGTTTTGCCGTACAGGCATTGTCTGCTAAACACATCCTTGAAAACGATTTGCCTGTTGGCGTTACCAAAGCACCTGATGAAATCGACTACACCGTAGCAAGCATGAAACTCGATGCTATGGGAATTGAAATCGATTCTTTAACTGATAAACAAAAAGCATACTTAGCTAACTGGCAGGAAGGAACCTAATTCCTTCAAATTTTCTTTTTTTTATGTCTTATTTTAGATATATTGATAATGGTGACGGACCAACAAAACTTTTTATTGGAGGGGTCCATGGAAATGAGGGCGTAACCTCATTGAAATTTATTAAACGGATTAAAGAAAAAGATTTATCCTCCGGTCAATTCTATTTTTACAACTTTGACAGGACTCCATACATTTCCACAATTAAAAAGGAATATTATGAGTCTGAAATCGGTCAAAAAATATTAAATCTGATAAAAAACTTCGAACCGGATTTCTACACGGAACTGCACTGTTTCAATTTGAAAAATTATGAAAAGTTAACTTCTATGGAAAGATATAATAAAACAGGCATTCCTCCATTGATTGAACTTGGAAACCATGTTCTTGTATCTTCAGTATCTCCCTTAATTCGCATGACTTATTTTTCAACAGACACAGTCTGTAAAACATTGGAAATTCCATGCTATGAAAAATTGACTCCTGAAATAATGGATAAATACGGTTTTGACAAGGCAAAGGCCGTAAAGACTTATGAAGATTTGTTAAGATTGATTTTGAAAGCGCCTTCCCGCGAATATTTTGAAAAACAAATGCTAATTGATTACTCTGATCAGGTCGATTTGGCTATAAAATATGCAAAAAAAGTTTTTGGTGAAGATTTCCCGCCATATTAAGTATCGATGGCTTCCGGGTAAATTTGGTGGTGAGAAACCATCAATACTGGATTCATTGAATAGTGATAAACGTTCACCGCATCCATTACAGCACCATTTATCGTGTTTTTTGCAATCTGGGGTGTGTGGTGGTAGATTGCATTTAATATCCAATAATCGAATCCAATTAAATTTATGTTTATTTTAATATATATAATTATTTAAAACCATGCATCAAGACTTCCTTGTGATGAACTTAAATTTTTCAATTTGTCGGATGCTTTTGTCACTCTGTCTACTGAAAAGCCATGTTCATAACATAAAAATTCGATTAGCTTGTCTTGTTTTGGCTTTTCCCATTTGATTTTATAATCTGTATTGACGTTATGGTTTAAAAACAGTTCCCTGACTTCATTCAAATCATGTGATGATTCCTTTTGAAGTTCAGCTATTTTTTCCTTAAGTTGTCCTTTGTGAGCTAGTTTGAGTGCGGTTTTTGCACCCACTCCTTTAAGGCCTTCACAAAAATCAGTACCTATCAGTATCCCCATATCAATCAGTTCTTCACGGGTAATTTTAAGTTCTCTCAATACCCTGTTCAGTTCGTAATATTCCAGATTTCCCAAATTCGAATTTACTGCAAGGTTACGGACAACCCTTTTTGCTCCAAACAATAGGCAGTCGTAATCCTGTGATGCCACAGCATATGCATCACCGTTTGCAACAAGATATGCTGCCTGTGCTTCTCCTTCTCCCTTTGCTTCCACATAAGGTATTCCCATCAGGGTCAATAATTTTTTTGAAGATTCAATTATCTCCGGAGATAGTTTTGATGATCTCATTGCAAATTTACGTGCCTTTTCGGTGTCTCCTTTCGCAAGAGCTTCCTTATAGATTTTTTCAGATTCTTCTCTGATTTCTCTTCTTTTGGCCTGGGTGTCGCTTTTAAGTTCTGAAGACTTCCCGTCAAAGACATAAATCGGTTTGATATCCTTTTCAACCATTGATGAGTTTCTGTACAGTATTCCGCTTAAGTGGGAGGTAATGTTTCCATTCTCATCGGTCAGGGGTCTGCCGTCTCTTTGTCTGATTGTTGAGAGGAACTGATACAAAGTGTTGAATGCATCAATGGAAACGGCTCTGCTTTCCAAATGTTTAAAATCAATTTTTTCCGGTTCGATTATGTCTTTTAACTTTACACCCATTTTAGCACCTTAAATATCTCTGAAATAACTTAAAGGATAGATTTCTTTAGCCCATAGTCTGATGGTTCCATGTTGGGTAATTGTGTATTCCCTTCTCAACATGTCTTCATTTGTGTTGAACAGTTCCTGAAGCAGAGGTGTTGCTTTTATTACAGTGAGGCCGGTAACGTCTCTTATGGTTTCAATATTGTTTCGTGATAGAATTACATCGATAGTTGCCTCCTCGTCAAGCAATGTTTTAAGAATTTCATCATTGCATCTTTCTGTAGGAATGTATGACAGTCCGTAAAATAAAGGGCGGCCGCTTTTAAATACGATTACTTCTCTGTAAACTATTTCGTCACCTACATCAACATCAAGCAGTTTTGCTTCCTCTTCATTCGCTTCTTTAACAAATTGTTTAAGTACAAATAGTCTTAAAGTACCGTACAATGCACCTAAAGGAACTCCAATCGGACCTAATGATGTTAAAATTTTCTGTGTTGATGATAATTCTACTCCATATTCTTCTTCTGTCTGTTTTATTAGTTCATATGTATCATTTATTATCTTTTTTCCTTGAGAGCTCATTTAATCACCTTATATTTCTGTAAAGTATGACATTGGAAATACTTCCTTAATCCACATTAGTATGTTTTCATCGCTGATGATGACATATTCACGTGCCAACATGTCTTCATCGGTATGGTACAATTCCTGTAATCTTGCGTTCGGTTTTTCAAGGTATATGCAGTTTACTTCTCTTCTTGATTCTATGCTGTAGTTTTTCAGGATTCTACCAATCGGTATGTCTGCCCTTATCAAATCAGAGCACATGTTTTCACTGCATCTTGATAGAGGTATGTGTGAAATTGCATAGATTAGAGGTTTTCCTTTTCTATGCATTATGACTTCTCTAAAGTTAATCTTTTCACCTGCGTCCACATTAACCAGCTTTGCATGGAATTCATCTGCAGGTTCAAGATGCTGGTCTATTGTAAAGAGGCTTATTTTACCGTACAGCACGTCCAGGATTGCTGTAATGGAACCGTCGGTGGTAAGCAGTATCTTTTGTGTATTTGATAATTGTATGTCATGTTCTTTTTCAAGTTCGTTGATTGTATCTATCAGTCTTCTGTTTGCTTCGTTTTTGTTCTGTTCCATTTTAATCACTTATAAGTCTTTTGGATTTGTAATAACTCCTGTAATTGCTGAAGCGGCAACCACTTTTGAGTTTGATAAGTATACTGATGAGTTTGGATCTCCCATTCTTCCCTTAAAGTTTCTGTTTGTTGTTGAAATGCAGCTTTCGCCTTCACTTAAAACGCCCATGTGACCTCCAAGGCACGGTCCGCAACCGGGATTGCAGACAATCGCTCCTGCATCTATGAATGTGTCGATGTATCCAAGATGCATTGCCTTTTTATATATTTTCCTTGATGCAGGAAATATCAGCAGTCTAACGTCATCTGAAATCTTCTGGTTTTCCAGAATATCGCATGCATCCTTCAAATCGGACAGCCTTCCATTTGTACATGATCCAATCAGGCACTGGTCGATAGCTGTTCCTTCAATCTTTGAGATGTCGCATACGTTGTCAACGTCATTCGGACATGCGATTTGAGGTTCCATGTCGGTAATGTCAAAATGCATTTCCTGTGAGTATTGTGCATCGCTGTCTGATTTCACGATGTTCAGTTCGGATTCAGTTTTATTGGTTTTTTTACATATGTAATCAATAACGTCACGGTTAGGTTCCATAATTCCGTTTTTGGCTCCCATTTCAATGGCCATGTTGCACATGGTTGCTCTTCCTTCAACTCCCATGTTTTCTATTGTCGGGCCGCAGAATTCGGCGGTCTTATATGTTGCACCGGCAATTCCGATTTCTCCAATGATGTTTAATATGATGTCCTTTGGAGCTATATACGGATTGAGTTCTCCTTCAATTTCCATTTTGATTGCTTCCGGAACCATAAACCAGGTTTTTCCGGTTGCCCAAACCATTGCAAGGTCTGTTGCACCCATTCCTGTGGAAAATGCTCCGAATGCACCGTATGTACATGTATGTGAGTCAGCTCCAACAATGACCATTCCGGGTTCGACCAGGCCCATTTCAGGAACGACCTGGTGGCAAATCCCTTCTCCGTGAATGAAGTTTTTGGTAATGTTTTGAGTTTTGATAAAATCTCTGCAAACCTTTTGAAACTCTGCTGAGCCGATTGTGTTTGCAGGGATGTTGTGATCAAAGATAATTGCGATTTTATCAGGGTCCCATACCTTTTCAGCTACCTTTTCAAATGTCTTTATTGCAGGCGGTGAAGTACCGTCATGGGACATTGCAAGATCCACCGGAATCTCTATTATTTCTCCGGGGGTTACTTCATGACCCGCCTTTGCAGATAGGATTTTTTCAGTAATATTCATGCTATGACCTTATTTTTTTGTATTTTTAACAATTTCCTTGAAAACAGTATCGTTAATGTATTTTCCTTCTTCTCTTTGCTTTTTGACTTGCCTTACGATTTCAATAAGTTCATCATCTGTTACGTCAAGTTCGCATTCATTCAATTTTGCTCTTACAGCTCTGCATCCGGAATGTTTTCCTAAAACAAGCTGCCTTTTTTGACCGACCAGTTCAGGAACATACGGTTCATAACATAACGGCTCTTCTATAACTGCGTCAACGTGAATTCCGGATTCGTGTCTGAATACGTTGTTTCCTACAACAGGCTTGTTGTATGGGATTGGAAGTCCGCTTGCTTTTGAAACGATGTCGGACAGTTCCTTGATGTATTTGGTTTTAAAGCCCAAATCCTTTCCGTATAATATTTTCAATGCCATGATGAGCTCTTCCAGGGATGCGTTACCTGCCCTTTCACCGATACCGTTGACAGTGGTTGAGATACCTTTCGCTCCCGCAAGAACTCCTGTGATGGAGTTGATTACTGCTAGACCGAAGTCATTGTGGCAGTGAAGCGCAATATTGACGTCAATATCTTTGACAAGTTCCTTAACTAAGTATTCAATTCCCTGAGGGGTAATTGCTCCGGTTGTATCGGCAATATGTACCCTGTCAGCACCGCATTCCTGTGCCTTTAAATAGATACGTTTTAAAAATTCGATGTCTGTTCTTGTTGCATCCTCTGCTGAAAATGCAACATAAAGGCCATGGTCTTTGGCGTAGTCAACGGCGCTTTCACATAGGTTGATTGCGTCCTGTCTTGTAATGTGCATCTTGTGGTCTAGATGTATGTCTGATGTTCCCACGAATGTGATGATACCGTCAACGTCACAGTCAATTGCAGCATCAATGTCTTCAGGTTTTGTCCTTGTCAGCGCAATAATGTCAGCATCCAAACCTTCATTGGCTATTGCCTTAACGGATTCCCTTTCTCTTTGGGAAACGATTGGAAAACCTGCTTCGATTTGATGTATTTTAAACTGATCAAGTTTGCGGGCTATTTCTAATTTGTCATTGAGACTGAAACAAACCCCTGGAGTTTGTTCGCCGTCTCTTAAAGTAGTATCATATATTATAAAATCTTTTGGGAAATCTATTTCCATCTCTTTATTATAATGACTAATGTAATATTGCAAAATTATCACTTCGATTTTAAATAAATTATTAATGTATAATTATAATCTAGCTAGTATATATATTTTCTAAGAGTTCCATATATGATGTTCTTTCAAACCCTTCTGTGATGCCCAATTTTTCAAAGAGTCTGAATATTCTTTGCTGAGCCTCGCTGTAGTCCGCATCTCCTTCAAGAGCTATTTCTATTTCCATATATGGACTTAGGCCTTCGACATCATCAAGGGAAATTTCAAAATTTTCATAGGTGTAATACTGACGGTTTTTCCTGACTGTTCTGGCTTGTCTAAATCCGATTTCTTCTAAAATGTCCTTTGCCTTTTCGGCACTTTCAATGGTCATTTCAACTTCTTTTCTTGTTTTTGCTTCCCTGTTGAGCTTCGGGCCCTTGTATGTTATGAACGTGTTGTTGTTTGTTGTTCTGATTCTCAGGGCTTCATCTGTTTGGGCAAAATCCACAATGGGGCTTGCAAAATAGATGTCCTCCTGGAATTCCTTTTTGGATTTGACGGCACCTATTTTTTCCAGTTTCTTTTCCATTTCCTCAAAGCTTTCAATTTTGGCTTTAACTTCAACTTCTATCATTTTGATCAACTAATTAAAATTTTATTATAATAATTATTATATGTATCTAATTTGTATTTATTTTCAGAACTATTGGTTTTGGCTTTATTTTTGTAAGGGTTACTATTCGGCGAATTATATTTAAATGGTATCGGCGAATATGATATGGATATTTGTGTATATCTTTTTGGGAGTTAGGGCCGAATTTTACTATTTAAATGCATTTTAAACTTTATATAAATAAAAACTTTTTTTTAAATTAATTATATAATCTATTTTTCATGAAATATTACTAAAAATCCGTAACCTTTATAAATAAGTAACAATAAATAACATTTTT
>NZ_JAZQIJ010000057.1:0-6871 GCF_045541095.1 Methanobrevibacter sp. | reverse complement strand
GTTTAATCAATTTAAAATATTAATAGTATTCTATTCTTTATATAAAAAATTATAATCAACCTATTTAGTATATAACGTATTAATAAATTAGTAATAATGCATAGGACTCCATTCCATCATGACAATTTTAGAAAGAGCCGTTTTAATTTTTTAAATTTTTAACAGTGTCAAAAAATTTAATTATAACTTCAAAACAAATTTTTCATTAGAGTTTCAGTGCTTGAAATAGATAAGTATCGGAACTTTTTTATAAGTTTTATACGAACAGTTTTAATGGGTGATTTTATTGATTTAGGGTAAATTTTTTAAAATTCGTCTTATTTTTTTAACATTTGAATTTTAATATGCATATCCAGGTCTGGTTAGATGAAATTGCTATTAAATAGAGTTTAACATAGTATCTGATGAGTTTCGCTACTTTTTTATATGCTTTTTTTGATTTTTCCTTCAGCAAAAATTTTGTTCAGTTTGTGGGAATTCTTTAATTTTTCACGGTTAATTTTCTTATTTTTGTTCATGTTTTATGAACTTTATTTCACTAAATAGCAAGTTTTAAATAAGTAAAAACTATATTTCCAATCAAGCAGTTGGAAAAAAAAATAGACTGTGGTAAAATCTAGAGAGGAAAAATTAATGAAAAAAAGTCGAATGATTCTGATTATTATTTTAATTGCTATAATTATGGCTCTGGGCATTCTGTCTTTTGGACCGGGTGCTTCTCAAAGAATTGATATTGTTGGTTCCACATCAGTTCAGCCTGTAGCTGAAAAGCTTGTAGAGGAGTATAAAATCAGTCATCCTGATGTAAAAATAAATGTTCAGGGCGGAGGATCCAGTTTGGGCATCAAAACTGTTCATGATGGAATTGCTGATATAGGAATGAGTTCCAAGGAATTGGACAGCAGTGGAAAAGAGGGCATTTCTGAATATGAAATTGGAAGAGATGGTATTGTAGTTGCCGTAAATGTTAAAAACAATGTCTCTGATTTAACTAAAAGTCAGCTGAAAGATATTTTTTCCGGAAAAATTACTAACTGGAGAGAAGTTGGCGGAAATGATGGTGAAATCCACATTGTATGCCGTGAAGCTGGATCAGGTACATTGAATGCATTTGAAGATATTGTAATGGGTGATACTAAGATTAAAAGCGATGCAATTGTTCAAAGTTCTACTGAAGCTGTAAAACAGTCAGTCAAACAGGATGAAAATGCAATAGGCTTTGTTTCCTTTGCACATGTTTCTGATGATGTAAAGACTTTAAATATTGGAGGAATAACTCCGGGAAATGAAACAATTGCAGACGGTTCATATGAACTGCAAAGACCTTTTTTATTTATAGTTAAGGGAAATCCTTCAGGCGAGCTGAAAAAATTCATCGACTGGACGGGCGGAAGTGAAGCCCAAAAGATTATTGAGGAAGAAAAAATTATCAAATCAACAGAATGATTTGTCGGGAGTGTTTATCATGAAAAAATCTTTATATGAATTATTAATAGAAAAGTCGCTGTTTTTAACGGCGCTTCTGTCATGCTTTATAATTTTAATTATTTCCGGTTTCATATTTATCGAGGGTTTGCCGGCAATTCAGGAATACGGTTTTTTCAAATTTTTACTGGGAAATCTCTGGGCTCCTAATGACGGTGAATTCGGAGTATTTTCAATGATTGCAGGATCACTTTACGTAACATTCCTTGCACTTTTAATTTCAACACCTCTGTCAGTTTTATGCGCTACATTCATGGCGGAAGTTGCAGGTGAAAACGTCAGAAATATATTAAAGCCGGTTATCCAGACATTATCTGGAATTCCTTCCGTTGTTTACGGATTTTTCGGACTTGTAGTGTTGGTTCCTTTTATAAGGTCTCATTTTGGAGGAAGCGGATTCAGCGTACTTACTGCCGCATTAATCCTGTCGGTCATGATTCTTCCAACCATAATATCAGTTTCATATGATTCGCTTAGAGCAGTACCTGGCGAGTATAGGGAAGCATCACTGGGACTTGGCGCAACAGGATGGCAGACAATCAGCAAAGTGGTAATTCCATCAGCTCTTCCCGGAATCATCACCGCAATAATTTTGGGAATGGGAAGGGCAGTCGGCGAAACATTGGCAGTGATAATGGTTGTCGGAAATGTTTCAAAAATACCTTACTCAATATTTGAGCCTGCAAGAACATTAACGTCCAATATTGCACTGGAGATGAGTTATGCAACTGGAATTCACTATCATGCATTATTTACAACAGCAGTCATACTGTTTATACTAATAATGCTGCTTCTGGTAGTTGTGAAATGTATTCAAAGGAGATTCAGCCTTGATATTTCCGGAGGGTCATTATGAAAAGCTTTTTATCACCGGGCAGGTCTCAAAAAATCATGAATTCAGTATTGATTTTTTCAGGCGTACTCACAATTTCAGTTCTGGTAATCATTCTGGCATTCATATTGATTGAAGGCCTTCCTGCAATAAATTTGGAGTTTATTTTCAGCAGTGTTAAAGACCAGGGCAGATCAGGAGGAATATTGCCGATAATTGTCTCCAGTTTATATGTGACTCTAATTTCAGTTTTAATAGCGGCTCCTTTAGGTGTAGGTGCGGCAATCTATGTTGTTGAATATGCAGAAAACAGGAAGCTTGTTAATATAATACGTTTCGGGGCAGAGACATTGGCATCTATCCCTTCAATTGTCTTCGGTTTATTCGGATTTGCATTTTTCGTAATGTTTTTGAAGATGGGGTGGTCTGTATTTTCAGCAGGTCTTGTTTTGGCAATTATGGCGATTCCTACAATATTTCAGGTAGTTGAAGTTTCATTAAGGTCAGTTCCAAGCACATATAAGGAAGGAAGCTATGGTCTGGGAGCAACAAAATGGCAGACTATATGCAATGTGATTTTGCCTGCGGCAATTCCCGGAATCGTAACTGGGATAATACTTGCAATGACAAGGGCCATTTCAGAAGCCGCCGCTGTAATGTATACAGCCGGTTCATCTGTTTCCATGCCGATTTCAATGTTTGATCCGGGCCGTCCGCTGCCCCTTCATCTGTATATTCTGGCAACTGAAGGAATATCCCTGCAGAATGCATTTGCAACTGCTGCGGTTCTTGTAATTATAGTGATGGTAATTACATTTTTAACCAATTATTTCACACAAAGGTATCAAAACAAAATGATGGGAAATTTATAAAGTTTATGAGGTTTTATTATGTATAGGATTAATGCAAAGCATCTCAACACTTATTTTGGAGATGCACATATTCTTAAAGATATCAGTTTAAAAGTAGCTGAAAACACAGTTATGGCACTTATTGGTCCGTCAGGCTGTGGAAAATCAACTTTTTTAAGGTCAATCAATAGGATGAATGATTTAATAGCTTCATTTAAATTAGAAGGAACACTTCTTTTGGATGGAAATGACATTTATTCTAAAGATATGGATGTGGTGGATTTGAGAAGAAAGGTAGGAATGGTTTTTCAAAAGCCAAATCCCTTTCCCAAATCCATTTTTGAAAACGTGGCATACGGACTTAGAATTCACGGAAATGATGATGAGGATTATATCGCACAGAGAGTTGAAGAAAGTTTAAAATCAGCGGCAATTTGGGATGAGGTAAAAGACAAGCTTGACCAGTCAGCTTTAGGTCTGTCCGGAGGCCAGCAGCAGAGACTATGCATTGCACGTACAATTGCAAATAACCCTGAAGTTATTCTGATGGACGAACCGTGTTCTGCACTGGATCCGATTTCAACATTGAAAATAGAAGACCTGATTCATGAGCTTAAAAAAGATTATACGATTGTTATTGTTACCCATAATATGCAGCAGGCTTCAAGGGTTTCTGATTTCACGTCATTTTTCCTCAACGGGGAGCTGATTGAAAGTGAAAAAACAGAAAAGCTATTTGTAAGTCCGAAGGAGAAAAAAACAGAAGAATACATTACAGGAAGATTTGGATAAAGGGGATGTGAAATTATGAGCGAAAAAACACCGGGAATTTCATTTCAAAACAGAATGGACAATATTGTAGATGATTACAGGGAACTTGGAAATCTTGCTATCAGATTAAACGGGGACGTTGTTAAACTGCTTGAAAATTATGATGAATCAGTTCACAAAAGCATATCTGCAGGTTCCAGCACATTGGATATCAAAACAATTAACCTAGAAAGGGTCTGCATAAGATTCATGGCTACCGAACAGCCACTGGCTAAGGATTTGCTTTTTATAGAATCCATGCTCAGGGTTATCAGCCACATCAAAAGGGTTGGACATTTGTGCGCCAAGATTGCCGATTCAATCAGAAATATTCGCGATGTTGCCATTCCCAAAAAGATACTTAATCAGCTGGCTTTGATGGGTGAGTATATTGGAATCATGTTAAAAAAATCATTTTCAGTATTTTTAAATCATGATCTGGACAAGGCAAGAGAGCTTGACAGGGATGATGATAAAATAGATGAGCTATACGATTCTATTTTAAATGAAGTTACATCAACAATGATTAATGATGCTGAATTTGCGCCCTATATTATCGATACAATTTTTCTGGCAAGATATATGGAAAGAATAGCCGACAAGGCAGTAAGTATAGGTTCAAGAACAATATTCATGATAACTTTAAAAAGACCTGGAATAGATGAGTGAGGAAATTTGAATAAATATTTGTACTAGTTAAAAAATAACTAGTCATATCTTTTGTGGTGAGTCATTAAAATGGGAAGAAGTAATAAAACACTGGAAGAAATTTTAGAGTACATATTTTATCAAAATCCGGCCAATCAGGATGAAATTGCCGATGATTTGAAAATAAGCCGGAGGTATGTAACCAAATTGTTAAAGCCACTGGTCGATGAGGACATTGTCCGCAAGGTTTATGTTGTTAATCTGGAAAAATATGATGAAGTTTACGGAGGTTTCGAAAACAGCAATAAAAAAATTTCGACAGATTTTTTAATTAAAAACATTTTAAGGACTATGGCTGAGCATATAGAAAATCAGCTGGAACTCTCCTTTGAAGCAATCCTTGAAAATGATAAACAGAAAGCAAATGAAGCTATTGAACTCGATTTTACAACAAATAACATGTTTGAAAAGATTCGCTCATCAGTTGAAACAGTAGTCAATTTGGACCCTCACTCAAAACTTTCCAAAATTCTTCTTTTTAATGAAGTGGCTTATAATTACGAAAGAATCGGTGATTACTGTATCCATCTCAATAAGTTTGTCATCAATGATGATTCTGTAGTTGACGATAAGATTCTTGACATCCTCAAAAAGATGTATAAATACGCAAAAAGATCTGTTTCCTATGCAAGTGAAGCATTCATTGACGGTAAAGTTGAGTTAAAAGAAGATTTGATGGATACAGAAGAAAAGATGCATAAAATGCAGGATAGAGCCATGAAGGAAATTGCTCTTCAGATGGGTGAGTCCACTTTTGATGATGTTGACCATGCGAATTATTATATTTATCTCACACGAGTAATCAAAGCATTTGAAAGAACTGGAGATATTTCCGTTGAAATAATGGATATTGCAATTGAATTTCACAAAAATATTCCAAGATCTACCGTTCCCCGCTATTTCAGGGAATGATTTATTTTAATTTTTTAAATTTAAGGATTAAGTTTACATTTTTTCTTGGAAATGTTTTGCAGTTGAATAATATCAAGTGTCATTTTTGCCACATTAATTATAATCGTGTGAGAATGGTACTGGAAATAATCAAACTAATCAAAAAAACAACAGGTCCTCATGTGCACTGTAAAGTTAATCTGGATGGACATGGCAAATCTGAATGTAAGACTTGCAATAACTGTTACTGGAAAAAGGAAAGTATTTGTTTGATTGAAGATAGTGACTAATCATCACTATTTTATTAATTTAATCTGGTTCGAATTTCACTTTCTATATGGATGGGGACAATAGGGATTTTTAAAAGTGTTCAAAAGTTAATCGGATAGATTATTAATATCCTCAATTAATTCATCCAACAATTCATTATTTTTATTTAATTCACGTGCCTTGTTTATATAACGTAAAGCTTCATCATAATTTCCTAATCCTATTGATATTCTGGAAATACTATATAAATATCCGAATTCATTAGGATCAATTTCTGACGCTGATTTAAAGTAATCTAGTGCTTTTTCATAATTTCCCAAGTAGTTGTTGCAATAGCCTAGATTTGCATAAAGAAATGGGTGGTCATATCCTAGTTTCTGGGATTCTTCCAAGCTAATTAAAGCTTCATCGTAGCGTTTGAGCATGTTTAATGCACTTCCTTTTACTGTTAAAATGTAAGGGTCTTTTCCAAATATGAATATGGAACAGTTTGCAAATTTTAAAGCTATTGAAAAATGATTGTGTCTTAAAAAGAATCTGGCCAGTATGTCTAAAGTAGGTTCGAGGCATACCCAGAGTAAAAACAATAGAAAACCAAAAAATCCATATACTAAAAGCCAGTCATTGTTTTTGATTCCGATATACATCTCGATGAGACAAACAACCATCATTACATATGTTAGGAATTTAGAAACTTTATTTTGAGCTATATCTGCAAACTGATAAAATAGAATGATGATTATTAAGGAAGATGTGAAAATATTCCATAAACTAAAATTATATGTGCATTGGTAAATTAAATTCGCAATCAGTAATATTGCAAGAATTAGATATTTTACCTGTTGGTTCATACAAATACTTTTCGAGTTTATGATATATAACATTTTAATTGATTACATGCATGATATGAGTTGTAAACAGCAAGTTTAAGGTTTAGCAGATTAAATTATAGTAATTATTGTTTTAACATTGTAATTTTCTAAATTAAATCTAATATTTGTTTGTTTTAATATATAAATACTTA
>NZ_JAZQIJ010000056.1:0-9068 GCF_045541095.1 Methanobrevibacter sp. | reverse complement strand
TTTCATGCATATATTCCCTACAAAGTTCCTAAATAAACTACTGAACTCTTGTGACATAAATAAAAATATTATATGCATGGCCTAAGAATCTCAGGCTTCTACAAGCCGGAGAGGTTCAATTAACTAATTATAAATAGTTTTGGTTCGATTTAACATAAATTTTAATATTTTAAAGCAATTTTACTAATTCAAATCAATTTTTACTTTTTAGTAATATTCATATACTTTTAAATATAAAAATTAGGATAACCTAAAAGTGATACCATGAGTGAAAAAACTTTCCTATATGAATGGACAAGACAGGATTTAAATGATTTAAAGCCAATTGAAAAAAGGGCATTCAAAAAGGCCGATGAGCTAAACGACAAGATTTTAGATTTGAAAATCTTTTTAGATGAGATAAATGAAGACTGGGATGAATACATGCAGTTTCTGGAAGATGAGAGAATCTCAAAGCTGTGTGAGTTTCACTGCCAGGAATGCATTGACTTTGATGAGGAGCTTCTCTCATCAATTGTCACAACACTCAAGAAGTCCCTCAATGATGTCAACAAATCGATTAGCTACAATTCCAAAAAAATAAAGATAAATCAAGTGATTGACGGGTAATACTAATAGAAAATTTTATAATATTCAACTTTTATATAGATAATTATGTCAGAGATTAAAAAACTTACTGCCGATGTCGATGCCGGCGAGTATTTTGAAAACTATGTGAACTTTGAGGAAATCTCAAAACTGTGCATCGAAGAGCAGGAAATGCTTGGATACAACTGGAGCTATCCGCCATTTGAATTCGATGCTGATGACGTGTGGAAATCATATGACAAACTCAAGATAATTGCTTTTAAAATCGAATTTTCCCCTGAAGAGCTTGAACACACCTTTGAGGAAAGGGAACTGGAATTTGTCCTCAAGAGATTTGAAAGGCTTAAAGTCAAGCTGATGAATGAAATATATATGCTTGAGGATGAAAACTCACTGGGACTATTTTTAGGTAAATGCAACCTGTGCATGAGATGTACAAGGGAAGTCGGCGTTCCCTGCAAGATGCCTTTCAAGATGAGATACTCCCTTGAGGCTTTGGGTGCTGATGTTGACAGGACAATGGAAGATCTGTTTGATTTGAAAGTGATTTATGCTCAAAACGGAAAGCTGCCGGAATATTTGCTCTTTGTCGGCGGACTTCTGTATGATAAAAAATTAGGTGATTAAATGAAAATTAGTGTAATTGGAGGAACAGGACCACAAGGACTTGGAATTGCAGAAAGACTGGCCATTGCAGGCATGGATGTAATTGTAGGTTCAAGAAAAGAGGAAAAGGCTTTGGATGTAGTTGCAAAAGCAAAAGAAGATTTATCCGATTATGATTTGTCAAACATGGTAGGTATGGCAAATGAAGACGCTGCAAAAGAAGGCGACGTACTTATAATTACCGTACCTCTGGCTGCACAAAAACCAACCCTTGAAGGAATCAAGGAGTTCTGTGCTGACAAGATTGTTATGGATGCAACCGTGCCTCTTGAAACTGCAATCGGCGGAAAACCTTTCAGATTCATTGATTTGATGGAAGGATCAGCCGCTGAAAGAACTGCTAAAATCCTGGAGGGAACAGGTGCAAAGGTAATCTGCGCATTCTGTAACATTTCAAATTCCCATCTGGCAAACATTCCTGAAGAAATCGACTGTGACTGTCTTATAGCCGGTGATGACGCTGATGCTAAGGCAACTGCAGCAGAAATCATTGATAAAATCCCTGGAATCAAGACAATCGACTGCGGTATTTTGGAAAAAGCACGTATCATAGAAAAAATCACTCCGCTTCTCATTGGACTTAACATCAAATATAAATCCCATTACGGCGGACTTAGAATAACCGGAATTCCTGCACTCGATAAGGAATAGATTAACATGGATTCATTCGAGGCTCTTGTTGGAAAAAACATCCATGAGGTAGTCTTGGATGAATCGGAAACTTTTTTTGTTGCTCCTGTGGAGTATTTTTATAAAAACTGCGGAAAGAGATATCCTGCATCGAAATTTAAATTATCTGATTTGGACTATTTTAATTTTATTGGCTTTTCAGAGCTTTTTAAGTATGAATCTGTTTTAATAATATGGCATGATTCAACTGGTCTTATAACCGATCTGGAGCTTTATTATTTAAGCAACGACTTTGACGTGCTTTTTAAGGATTACTGGTATATTAAGAAAGCCATTGATAATGGTGAGGCTCCCAAGTTGCGTGAAGGAGATACCCAGTATCTTGGAGCTTCAAGATTGCCTGAAAAAGTTGCCCAGCCAAACAGTGACAGGCTGGCCGATAGACGTGAACTTGTTTTGAAGAAAAAATATCTTCAAAAAATCCTTGATGAAATGGGATTTAAATGCCGATAAACTTTATTTTTTAACTTTTTTTTGTAATTTTATTCAATTTTTTCTTAATAATATAAATATTATATTATACATAAATAATAACATTCTCGATTAATATTTAGTGTAAAAGGAGAGAATTGTTTTGAAGTTTAAAAAGGAGATAATTACTATTTTATTAATTATCTGCGTACTTTTTACAATTTCGGCAATAAGTGCAGCTGACAGTGGTGATGAAGCTGTAAGCGTTGCCAATGATACTGTGAAAGTAACGGGGGTTAATGTAAATAGTGAAAATAATTTACAAAAAAGTAATGACGATGTTGAAATTTTGGGGGATCCGGATGACGGAAGCTTTGCTGCTTTGAATACTAAGATAAGCGGTGCTTCTGGAACGGTTTTATTAGAAAATGATTATGAATATAAGAGCACTGATACTATTACTTCTGGAATTAATATTGCAACTGCCAATTTGATCATTGACGGACAAGGTATCACTACTATTGATGCAAAAGGCAATACAAGTATATTTAATGTAAATGCCGATGGGGTTACATTAAGAAATATAAAATTTGTCAATGGATTTTCTTCAAGTGGAGCGGCTGTAATTTCAAGTTCTAGGCATGGCAGTTTACTTATTGAAAATTGTACGTTTATTGATAATAATGGTGCATATGGTTCAATATATATGTTATATCCTAATTACAATAGAATTACCGGTTGTACATTTATTAACAATACAGGTTCAGTTAGTGGTGCAATTACTTCCAGGTACTATCAGTGCAATATTGATAAATGTATTTTTATAAATAATACTGGAAATACGGCGGGTTCTATTTATTATGTAGTTTTTGCTGATGATGCAAGTATTTCAAATTCGATTTTCATAAATAATACTGGACAGTATGATGTTGTTTATGATAATCAATATGCAAGTAACTATGGTAATACACTTACTGCAGAAAATAACTGGTGGGGTCTAACTAAAGACAATTATAAAACTGCAACTCCAAAGGTAAATTCTGCTTTGAAAATAAATAAACAGTATGTTTTAGATTTGAATTTGGACGGCAATGGAAATGCTTTTGTATCATTAAATAATTTATTGGAAGATGGGGTTTTAAGTGAAGATACAAACTATGCTTTACCTACAATTGATTTGGATGTTAAAGGAGAGGATATTGAAGTTCCTTCTAAAGTAAAAATTGATGGTACCGGGAAAAATACAATCATTTACACTCCAGCTGATTCATATTTATTGACAGTCGGTACCAGTGGTGCTGAAATAACCCGAGGAGTTGATCCTACTTTCATTTCACTGCAGAATAATATTAACGATGATGTAAGCGGTGAATTATCATTGATAAGGGATTACAATTATGATGCAGATAGGGATGGCAGTTTAACCAACGGTATTGAAATCACTAAAAGTTTAACAATTGATGGTAACGGACATTTCATTGATGCAAAAGGATTATCTAACATTTTTTACTTTAATGATGATACTGGTTCTCAGGATTTAATCTTAAAAAATATTATTTTCAGAAATGCAGTCGGTACAGATGGTGCTGTTGTATACTTTAAGGGAAATAAGATTGAAGTAATTAACTGTACTTTCACTAATAATGATGCAAGTGGTCAGGGTGATGTATTATATATCAATGCAAACAGTAATGAAAATAAAATAACAGAGTCAAGTTTTATAAACAATGTCGGTTCTAATTCTGTAATTTATATGAGTCCTACCACAACAGCTAATATCAGCAATTCAATATTCATCAGCAATGATGCTGCCTACAACGTTGTAGGGTCAAGCAATGTTGTTGTTGATTATAACTGGTGGGGTAATACAGCTCAAAATTATGATACTAAAATCACTAAAACAGATGGTATAACTGTTAATAAATGGTTATTCCTGAAAATAGAAGCGAACCCGGCTACTGAAGGCACTGCAACAGTATCTTTAAATAATCTTTTTGACGGTAACGATAAAGGTAATTATGACAGCTATGCACTACAGGCCATAACACTTAATCTTGGAGGTACACATGCACAGTGCAATCCGACTGCTGTAACTCTCAATGATAACGGTCAAGCTACTTTCGGATTTGCGATGATGAGAACTACAGCTACATTAACTGCAAGTTTTGAGGATATAACTGCCATTAAAGAACTGGAATATGTAATTGTCTGTGACGGTAGTTATAATGAACTATATGATCTTATCTGGTTTACTCCACAGAGAGGAGTTCTAAACCTGGAACATGATTTCAAATTTATTGATGGTGTAGATACATTGAATGTAATATTTTTAAATAAAGATATTACCATTAACGGAAATGGTCATACAATTGATGGTGATAAAAAAGTGTCAATATTCTGGTTTGATGAAAATCATGTAACTTTAAATAATATTACATTCAAGAATGGGGTTTCTGATTATGGTGCTGCAATTTATCACTCTGCCCAATCTTTAAATGTGAATTACTGTACATTCATAAACAATCAGGCTAGTGATTACGGTGGTGCGGTTTATAATTATGGCGGTACAAATTCCTTTGTTAACTGTACCTTTATCAATAACTACGGTAACAGAGGAGGTGCAGTTTATGATAATGGTCCTGTCAACACTTTCATCAATTCCACTTTCGCAAATAATCGCGCTTCAACAGGTGGTGCAATATATAGCTATGAAAGTGACAATACTAAGTTTGCAAACTGTACATTTGAAAACAACAGTGCAACTAATGCCGGGGTTTTATGTATTTATCATTCATTCGTTGATTCAGATAATTGTACATTTAAAAACAACACTGCAGATCAGGGAGCAGTATCATATACAACAGGATACAGAAATGTGATTACAAACTCCAAATTTATTAAAAATATTGCAAAAGCAGGTGCTGTGATTTATGATGCAAATACTAATGTTGCGTCAGCAGACAAGTGTATTTTTATTAACAATACTGCAACAACAGCTTTAATTTATGTAATGGGGGGTTACACTCTTGAAAATTCCATTTTATTAAACAATTCAGGGACAAATCTTCTTTTTTCATTTATTCCAGAACAGTTTTTCGCCAATTATAACTGGTTTGGAAACAATATTACCAACTATGACGAAAGACCTAATGTTCCTGCTAATCTGGCAATGGGTCCATGGTATGTTTTAGATGCCAATGCAACAAACGAATATGCAACAATTTCTTTAAACAATCTATATGATGGTACAAACCTTATCAGGGGATATTCATCTTACAGTCTTCCGAATATCACATTAAACACTGAATCAACTAATCTGGATGTTCCAGAAACAATTACACTAAATAAAAACGGAAAAACAAATGTTGCATATGCATTGACTGATGAAAAAGGATTATTAACAGTCAAAAACGCCAATGCAGTAGCAACAACAGAAATTAGGGCTGGAGATTTTAATATCATTCAGAAACTTGTAGATGAGAATGATGTGGTTGAGTTAACACGTAACTTTACTTATGATTTATTATTTGACACTATCACAGAAGGAATTGTAATAGATCGTGACAATGTCGTAATCAAAGGAAACGGCTACATTATTGATGCAAAAGGCCAGTCCAGAATATTCAAGATAACAGGTTCAAATGTCGTAATCGAAAACATCACCTTCATCAACGCCAAAAGCGATGAGAATGGTGGTGCAATATACTTTGACGGTGAAAGTGGAACTGTAAAATCATCTGTATTTACAAATAACACAGCTGCAAGTGGAAGTGCAATATACTGGATAAAAAACAATGGAAAAGTAAATGATTGTGTATTCATTGACAATCCTGGAGATAATGCAATTTATGCTCCAAGCGACTTGAATGCTGATTATAACTGGTTTGGAAATAACGCTTCCAATTACAATAAAAACATTGCAAAGGTTGAAGGATTCACATTAAACAACTGGTATTTCTTAAACATTACATTAGGACAAGCGGCTGCAACAATTGATTTGAATAATGTCTACAATGTTTTGGATGCTACAAACAGTTCCAATGAAAATTGCGCTTTAGGAAACTTGAACATGACATTTTCAGGTGAAAACTTGACTGTTCCGGAAAGTTTTGTTATCTCTAAAGGCATTGGTGATGTTCCTATTGATCCTGTATATAAGGATATATCATTAACCGCAAGTTTCGGATCTGCTTCATATAATAAAACTTCTTCTCTATTAGGGGACTTTGCGATTTTAGCGGAATTAATCAGCTTAGCCGGTGAAAACGGAGTTGTCGAGTTAGACCGTAATTATAATTATATTGATGGTGCGGATACTGGCGATACCGGAATTATAGTATCCCTTAAAAATTTAACAATCAACGGTAACGGATTTACTATCAACGCAAATGGCAAATCAAGAATATTCAACATCCAAAATGCTCACAATTTAACTATTAAAAACATTACTTTAACTAATGGTTATAGTACTAGTTATGGTGGTGCAATTAATTTGAAAGCTGCAAATGATGCCACAATTAGAGATATAATAATTAAAAACAGTTATTCTACTGGACAAGGTGGAGCAATATATATTAATGGTGGTGTTAACAAGAGATTCATTAATGTGACTTTCATAAAAAACGCAGCTGTTACAGGTGGTGCATTGGCTTTATGGGATACGAATAGTCTTGACAGCAATTTTATTTATAACTCAACATTTGTAAATAATTCCGCTTCTTCCAATCTTGGTGGAGGTGCAATTTATAGTTATTCTGGAAAAATAAATATCACAAATTCAGATTTCATAAATAATTCTGCATACTCTACAACTATGGGAAATAATGGTGGAGCTATTTATATTTCAGCTACTGCTGATGAGGTCAGTATTGTGAATTCCACTTTTAGAAACAATTTTGCAAAAGGTAAATCTACAAGTTACGGAGGAGCAATATACTGGGCTGCTACAGATACACTTTCCATATCTAATTCCACTTTCATTGGAAATGATGCAAAAGGAGGTACAAGCTATGGTTATGGTGGTGTATTGTATACTACTGCAGGTACTCACAATATTGTAAACTCAACATTTTTGGATAATCATGCTAAATCTACAGGGGGAGGGGGAGTAGCTTATTCTGCAGGTAGTGCATCTCAAACCAATTTCAGAGATTCAATATTCCTTGGAAATTACTATTCTGTCTCACCTCAAGCATATCCAAGTGTTGTTGGCAGGTCTAGCGGTAGCTATAATTTAGACAACTGCTGGTTTGGAAACACTCCTTCAGATACAGGAAATCGTGGAGTTACTCCTGGTACCTATATAATTGTAAACAACAGATTGTCATTGAATTCTGAAACAGACCCATATATGGTGGTTGGTGAAGACAGAAATGTCAAATTTGTTTTCACTTATGTTGAAAATGGTGTTAATAAGGTTTATGATTCATCCAATCTTCCTAAGGTAAATCTTACACTGACACCTTCCAACGGAAAAGTTAACAAGAACAATGCATTAATGGAGGAAAATATTTTATTCAATGCAGACCAAAGGGAAAATGTTAAAATAACTGCTTCATATAATGTTGCTTCATTAACAGTTCCTCTTGAAGTAAAATATCCAGTTAAAATCATAGCTGATGATGAAATCACAATTCATGTTGGTGATGTGGATGTGCCTGTTCCTGCAGAGTTAAGTGAAAGCGCCGCTACTGGTGTTATAAATTATCGTGGAGGAGATGAATTTATCGAGGTCATGGCTAATGGATATGTAACTGGTCTTAAATACGGAACATCTGTTTTAACAATTTTTTATACTGGTGATGATAATTATGCACCAACCAGTATTGAAATTCCTGTAAATGTAATAAAATATGATACAGAAGTTCAAACAGATTCAGATTCAATCACTGTTGAATGGGGTGCGGATTCACAAAAATTAACTGCCAGAGTTATATCTGATAATTCTGATCAGGAAGTACTGCCAATAACAGCCAATATTAATGACCCAAATATTGTTAAATTATCTCAAGATGGATACTTGACTTTCTTAAATGCTGGAAAGACCAATATTACATTACATTTTGCTGGAAATGACAAATACAATCCTAGTGAAAAGAAAAATATTACTGTAACTGTAAACAAGGTTCCGTCAGCTATTGGAATTGATCCAAATGAAATTGAATTGGACTACAAGTCTTCAAACACTACAACATTATCCTTGACAGGATGCAGTGTTGATGCGGAAAATATCGCTGTCTTTGATAATGAAGGCAATCCTGTATCCAACTGCATTGCATTTGAAAACAATGTAATCACAATCAGCAACCTTGATGTTGGAACATACACATTGAAAGTTACCACAACCCCAGACAATAATCATACTTCTGTTGACGCTACTGCTGCAATAACAGTCAATAAGATTGACTCCAGTGTAACTTTCTCCAATAATGTTGTCTTTGATTATAAAGGCTTCGGCACTACTACCTTAACTTTAGAAGGTTGTACTGTTGATAAGGAAAATATTTCTGTTGTTGATCATTCTGAAGCGGTTATTGAATATGATCCTGATACTAATGTGATTACTGTTTCCGGTTTGGATGCCGGCGAATACACTTTAAAAGTTGTTACAACTCCTGACGATAATCACAAGTCTGTTGAAAATACTGTTTCTGTTACTGTCAATAAGATTGATTCTGATATTACTTTATCTAAATCTGATATTGTGTTTGATT
>NZ_JAZQIJ010000055.1:0-19876 GCF_045541095.1 Methanobrevibacter sp. | reverse complement strand
TAGGGAAACCATGTTTCCGTCACCGTCTTTTACTTCAAAATCATATATTGACATTGTATTTACCTCGTTAATTTATAAAAGACTTAACTTGGTTAAGACTTGTTTATTTATTTTAAGGGAGGTAATATATAAAGGTTACTTTATTTCAGTTCGGTGGATTCTTTGACAAAATCATATAGCTGTTCTTTAAATTTGAAAAATTCGTCATTGGATAAATTTTTGGTGATTTCTCTTTCCCATCCGCATGTAATGATGTTAATTTTAACGAATAGCTCTTCTCCATTGTCTGTCAATTTAAGAACATTTCGGCTTTTGTTGTTTTCATCCTTTTTCTTTTCGACAATTCCCTTTCGGACCAATTTTTTTACCATTTTGGCAACATTCGCTTCAGAAACGAATAAGATTTCCGCCAATTCTCTTTGGGAAATTAATGGGAAGAATTTGATGTTGTAGATATATGTCAACTCGCCGTAAGTGATTTCAACATCATTCAGTTTGTCCTTCAAAAAATTATTATAACTTAATAATATGTACTCCATGTACAGGTTTGTCGGAGTTAAAACAATTCTGTCTTTTTGCCAGTTTGAATTATCCACCATGGTATTCCTCAGTTTAAATTTTAGTCAATAGTTTATTTGTCATTTTTTTCATTTAAAATTTAAATATTTTTTAGATTAAGTGATGTGTTTAGCAATTATGCCAAAATTATGTGACAATGAGTTATATTTTCCTTTTTTTGAGTCTGTAAAATTTTATAGGCTTATTTGATTTTTATATGTTTTTGTGTCCAATTTTGCATTTGGAAGTCTAAGAATGTCAGAATTCCTTTTTTAGTTTTGTATAATTTCTTTATTATTTCTGGATTGGTTTGTCTGTAGTAATTTTCTACTTTATTCGATGTTTTTTCTATATTTTCATCATCTAAGTGTTCTACGTATCTGTGAAAGTGATTTATGATGTGTTTTCTTATGAAATCTTTTAATACTACTGGAATGGCTCTGTAATTCTGCAAATATTGCTTAAATTGTTCAATTGCTTCTTGTTTTGAATTTTGTCTGAAGCAATTTTTTAATTCTTGCGCATTTTCGTAAATATAATCTCTTTTATTACCATTTATCTTTTTTCGCCTACAATACACTTTTAATTTGTGATTGATTGTTTGGAATAGGTGAAATGTACATAATTGATGTTTTACTCCTATTTCATCTGCTACATTACGATACATTGGGAATAAATCTGTTGTTAAGCAAATAAATGGTTTATTTGCCGTTGAATCTAGAATAAATTTTTTTTGTGTTTTTTGGTATTCTGCGACGTACTATTCTTTCTGAGACTGGAACATTGAGTATTGCGTCATATAATGTTAATCTGTAGTGTCTAACTCCATTAAGTCTTAAAAATTGCTCATCATATAAATAGTAGCCAGAATATTCAAATTCTTCGTTAGTGATTGTTTCTTCGTGATTTTGATTTGACCAATTTCGGATTGTTTGGTGAGATATTCGTATTCCAAGAAATATTTGGAAGTATTTACTTATTTTACGAAGTGATTGATATCCGATTTTCATTATTTCAGGTATTTTATCAATTATTTCCTGTAAATACTGTTTATTATTTTTTATTAGTGGATTGTTGCTTATTCCGAATTTTTTGTTGCATTTTTTGCATTGATATTGCTGTTCTCTGAATTCTGTGATGTTTCCATTGATATTTTGTTTGTTTTTTGTTATTGTGCCTTTTTTAATTATTTTGTGGCTTCCACAAACTGGGCAAATTGGATTATCATATTTAAAAGTGTTATTTTCATCTAAAAATAGTTTTTGATTTGTATTTTCAATTTTTGGGTTTTTATTGGGTCTTTCTGAAATGATTTTTTCACAATCAATTTTTTCGTCAGAAAAATCAAAAAGTTTAAGTTGTATAAAGTCTATATTACTATTGAGGACATTTAAAATTTGTTTGGTCATAAATTATTATTTGTCCTCACTTATTTAAGTAATTTACTATTTTTTAACCATTTATTTTGAAATTAAAGAAAAATTAGAACGAATTTTTATCGAAGTGAAATTTCAAGTGTAAAAAAATAAAATTTGAAAGAAGCCTATAAAATTTTACAGACTCAAATATTTAAACATAATTAAAAAAAAATATGATTTAATAAATTTGATTTCATAAGTTTGGCATATTAAGCATTTAACTTAAACATTTATTCCCCGTAGGGTAAAAAAACTGAAACTCTAATTTTTTCCGGTTACCATATCCAGATACGGAATTTTGTTTAAAACAAGAAGAATCAAAAGTGATACAATAAATGTGAGAAATACCAGCGCAGGTATTGCAACTATCGAATTGAGAGTTAAAAGAGGAATGAAACTGTTTATGTGCATCTTAAGGATATGCAGAATCATGTAATGTGTGAGAAATATTCCGTAGCTGAACTGGCTTAAAACAGCAATGGCTTTTCCATATTCACTGTCACGTATTTTTGATGACAGATCAGTCCTATCCAGATATTTGAACATTACAAATATGCCTGACGAAATTAAAAGAATGATTACAGTGAAATATCCCAAATATGTGAATCGGGCTGCAGACATTGATTGAGGCACAACATAGCCGCAGATATAATACAGATACAGTCCAAAAGACATGATAAATGTCAAAATAACTGCCCCTTTAAGGCCGATAATTCTATCGAGATAGGAGTTTCTTGAAAGATAATATCCTATAACTGCATAGTTTATAAATGACACATAATAATAAATCAGTGAAAACTCTCGGCCTACACTGATTAAGCCGAACTGCTGCATCAGGATGAATATTACTGAAAGTGCCGCCAGCACATCGAAAAATCTGCTGCTGAAATTAAATTTCTCGGCTATCCAGTTGATGATAAAAATGGCAATATATACAATTATTATCATCCATATAAACCAGAATGCAACCCCCAGTGTACCGCCTTTTCCCAAAAAGATATCAAAGGCATATGAGATTTCAAATGACCCTTTGACGAATATGGCTGAGTATATGATGTAAATCAGCACCCAGAAAAGAAATGGGACAAAAATCCTTGAAAACCTTCTTTTTAGAAATGATCCTAAAGTATCTTTTTTGTTTAAAAGCAGGGCCCCGCTCAGCATGACAAAGATTGGAATGCAAAAATCCCTAAAACAGTCATAAAATGAGGATACATAAAAATTGAATGTCCCCATATCCGCAATAACATATTGAAGTGCAGTATGGCAGAATATTATTCCGATTATTGCCATAAGCCTCAATACATCATAGTAAAATATTCTTGTTTTGGTCATGCTATCTACATATCAGTTTTATTTAATCAAATAAAAAAACATTACATCAAAAATTTTAATGATAAAGATAATTATAAGTTAAGATATATTTTAACATATCATTTTAATCAACCGGAAAGACGTAATTTGCATGCAAGACAAATCATTGGATACAAGAACAAGAAATTTGATATTGGTATTATTTTTAATAGGCGTATTTATGGGCTCACTCGACACAGGAATAATAGGTCCTGTACTGCCTTCAATCGAGCAAAGCTTCAGCATAACAAGCAGAACATCAAGCTGGATTTATACCCTTTTTGTAATAGCTTTCATGATCGGTTCACCGATTATGGCCAAATTTTCTGACTTTTACGGCCGTAAAAGAATTTTCATTATGGATGCGTTTCTATTCGGTTTGGGATCTGCAATGATAGCATTTTCACCCAATATCCATTTTATATTTTTGGGAAGGATCGTCCAGGGTTTCGGATGCGGTGGAATATTTCCTGTAGGTGCGGCATTCATAGGAGACGAATTTCCCCTTGAAGAGCGAGGAAGGGCCCTTGGAATATTGGGAAGCGTTTTTGGAATTTCAGCCATAGGAGGACCTCTTGTCGGTGCGGCGCTTATACCGTTCGGATGGCAGTGGTGCTTTACAATAAACATTCCGATTGCAGTGTTTCTAATGGCCTTTGCATACCATATCCTTCCGGACTTTGGAAACTCAAGAAAGCTTAAAATCGACTATCTCGGAATTGCAATACTTACTCTTCTTGCCGTATTTCTCTCATACGGACTTAACCAGATTGATTCAAGCAATTTCATAAACAGCCTTATGTCATTAAACGTGGCTCCGTATATTATTGCGTTCATTGTGCTGATACCTGTATTTTTCACTATTGAAAAAAGAGCTGAGGATTCCATTGTGGCAATACATCTTCTAAAAAACAGGGACATGGCAATTGCATGTATTGAAACGCTCTCATACGGAATCATTAACTCCACTACAATTTTCATGCCTTCTCTGGTTATTCTTTCAATGGCTTTAAACGACCAGCAGGCAAGCCTTATGCTCATTCCTATTTTAGGAGCCAATGCCTTTGCAGCGCCTATAATCGGAAGAATACTGGATTCTGTGGGATCTCGAAAAATCATGTCATTCGGAACAGTGATTTTAGCCATAGGATTGATTGTAATCGCAATGAAACCTGACAGCATGATTCTTTTTATTGCTGCGGGACTTCTGGTTGGAGTAGGTCTTGTAACCCTTATCGGAGCACCTTTAAGGTACATCGTCCTAAGCGAAACAAAACCTTATGAGAGAGGCTCCGGCCAGGCAATCGTCAACATGCTATCTAGTGCGGGCCAGCTTATAGGGGGAGCGCTCATAGGCGGTATAATAGCTTCATTTTCAGGAATTATGGGTTACATTTTAAGCCTTTATCTGTCTGCCGTTGTTGCATTTATTGCATTCATGTTTACACTGAAGCTCAAAGGCCGTGATGCACAAATTCAAACAATGAAAGAAAACCAATAGTACATTAATTATGGTTGAAAAGTAATTTTTAAATCTACCAGTCATTCAGTTTATGGCTGGTCATGTTAACGTCAAGAGGTGTCAGGCTGGGGCATCTGTCGACAAAAAGGGCATATCCATCAGTGTCGTCGGCATATTCTTTTACCAAATCAGGAGTAATCATAATCAAATCGTCTGAATCGGAATTTTCCTCAAGAGAATAGTTGAATATTTCTGATTTTTCCTCATTCGTATTGTCAATTACAATCTTGTCAAGCATTTTCGGCGACAATGTGGTGATTTTAACCTCTTCGGATTCATAGTTTGAAGGAACATTCAGGTTGAACAGATCAACACCTTCTGGAAATCCGTCATCAATAATCTTTAAAACAAGGTCATGCAGAACTTTTTTTGTCAGTGAAAAGTCATAGTCAACGTACCATTCACCGTTTTCATCCTGTTTGTATGCTGTTTTCGGGTCAACAAACAGTGAAACCGCAATGGCCGGAATGCCGAGACTTACCGCTTCAAATGCGGCACATACCGTACCTGATGATGTAATGTCACAGCTTATGTTGACGCCCTGGTTGATGCCTGTTATTACAAGGTCGGGCTTTTCATCCATTACGTACTTTACTCCCACGACAACGGAATCTGCAGGACTTCCTGAAACTGAATAGGCTTCGCTTCCATCTTCAAGAGTGCATTTTTTAAGTTCCAAATGTTTAAATAATGTCAGACGACGGCCTACACTGCTGTTGTTTACATCAGGTGCCACAACAGTTACGTCTGCCAGGTCTTCAACTGCCTGTTTAGCCGCCAGAATTCCCGGAGCGAATACCCCGTCATCATTGGATATTAGAATGTTCATAATATCAAAACCTTTTATAATGATATTATGATTTTATGTATTAATATTATTTTTGAAAAAAAGTTTTAGAGTACTGCAAAACTCCATGCAGTACAAAAGTCTTAAATTGATTTTAGCAAATCGTAAAGTTCAGGAATTGCCTGTTCGAATTTTACACCATATGTGTGGGTTTCATCACCTATTGTCTTTTCGATTGCCTTTTTTGTAAATTCTCCTGCAATCTTTGCGGCCGCTTCAGGTGATTTTCCAACCATTACTGAGCCTACAAATGATGATGCGAAAACATCTCCTGTTCCGTGGGACATGTAATCGACCTTCTCGTTGTAGACAATTTCGACTCTATCCTCCACTTTGTCAAGAACTATCATTCCCATTTCGTGATTTTCGTTTTCATATCCCTTCAATATCACGTATCTTTTTGTGAACTGTGATAGCTCCCGAGCCATCTCAAGCATTTCCTCCTTTGTGAATTTTTCTTTCCATGGCCTGTGAAGTATGAAGCAGGCTTCGGTTGTGTTTGGAAGTATGAAATCCCCAAGTTTGCAGAGCTCCCCCATCCTGTCAGCAAATTCCTGGTCAAAGACACTGTAAAATTCACCGTTATCCGCCATTGCCGGGTCAACAAATACAATTCCATCTTGTTTGAGTCTGGAATCTATAATATCCTTGATGTAATCCAGCTGTTCTGCTGATGCTATAAATCCTGTGTAGATGGCATCAAAGTCTATTCCTTCCTTCTCCCAATGTTTTCTGATTTCAGGCAGGTCTTCTGTCAGATCCCTAACAGTAAAATCCGTAAACCCAGATGTGTGTGTTGAAAGTACTGCTGATGGAAGAATAGCTGTTTCTATTCCGAATGCGGAAACTACCGGCAGTGCAACGGTTATAGAGCATTGTCCAAAACAGGATATGTCCTGAATAGTTAAAATTTTCGTATTGTCGTTCATTATTTCAACCTATCTAATTTTCACTCCCAATTGTGTATTCTAATTTATGTAAGGTATTATATAAAGCTTTGTTGTACTTTATTGTGCATTACCTTAGCATTCATTTTTGATTCCTTTTGATAGCCCAAAAGTATTGATTTATAGAACAAATTAAATATCCATGAAACAAAATATGACTATGGTAAATAAAACTGTTTGGTCACTGTCATGTGTGTGCTTTTCGCTTTCGACTTTGCTTAGTTTAGTTGGAATCATTTCAGTTATTGAAATCTATTATAATGTTTCCATTTACTATGCAAGCCTATATGCTAGCATTTTTGCCGGAATACTGGGTTTTTCAAGCCTTGTTTTGCCTGCAGTTTTTTCAAGATTCGAAAAGAAGAAAATGATAATCATCATATTGTGCATCACCATAATCTGCAATCTAATCGAGATGTTTGTTTCAAACTATTATGTCGGAGTGATTTTTAGAATCATACCTGCATTCACATATCCGATAGCTGTAAGCGCCGCCCTGACAATCGTCGGAGAGATAAAACCAAATGATACAAACAAGGTAGTTTTAGGGATTTCCTCCGGAAGCATCCTGGGACTTTCCATAACCACATATCTCGGCCTCAATCACGGATTCCAGATGACAATGATCTGGTTTGTACTCATAAACGCCCTGTCATTGCTTTTGGTAGTGCTGTTTATCCCTGAATTTGAAGGAAACAAGGAACCTGTTATGATTCAGATAAGTCACGCCAAATCAAAGCTCTTTGTACTTTCAACATTATTCGTTTTGCTGATGATAATCGGAATAAGCATCACATACAACTACATTCCGCTGTATCTCTCACAGGTGACAGACATAAACGGGGACATGCTTTTCGTTACCCTTTTCCTGATGGGCCTCATATCAATGTTCGGAACCATTTTATATGGATATTTTCTTCAGAAAAACACCAAAATATCAATCATTTTCTATCCGATCGGTTTTATCATCGTCATGTTTGCACTGGGAACCTTTGTCAGATTTCCGTTTTTTGAATTCCTTATTCTTATGATTTTTTCAATCTTCGACGGTTCCATAGATACCGTTGCCCAGTATGCAATAATCTCCTCTTTACCCGAAGCGCCTGAATTTGCAAACGGAATATATCTTTTACTGATTAATTTTTCAATATTTCTGGGAACAATGATAGGAGGAGCGATAATAGACATAATAAGCATACTTTTTATCTTCATCGGTTCCATGATTTCAATGCTTCTCGCACTGCCTTTTGTTCTTGCAAGAGTCAAATTCTACCCAGATAAACAATGATTAACCATTTAAGATATCTTTAAATATTTTTTTAAACAAAACAGATATTATGGTAAATAAAACTGTTTGGTCATTGGCTTGCGTGTGCTTCTCACTGTCAACTTTACTCTCTTTGGTGGGAATCATTTCAGTTATAGAAATCTACTACAATGTATCCATATATTATGCCAGCCTTTATGCGAGCATATTTGCGGGAACACTTGGATTTTCAAGCCTCGTTACACCGGCGCTCTTTTCAAGATTCGAAAAGAAAAAAATGATAATCATCATATTATGCATTACAATACTGTGCAACATAGTCCAGATGTTCATCTCAAACTATTTTGTAGGCCTTGCATTCAGGATGATACCTGCATTCGTCTATCCGATAGCCGTGAGTGCGGCATTAACCATCGTCGGTGAGATAAAACCAAACGATACAAACAAGGTAGTTTTAGGAGTTTCATCCGGAAGCATTCTGGGACTTTCCATAACCACATATCTCGGTCTCAATTACGGATTCCAGATGACAATGCTGTGGTATGTTCTAATCAACGTTCTTTCAGTTGTATTGACATTGCTTTTCATCCCTGAATTTGAAGGAAACAAGGAACCTGTAATTCTCCAGATGAGCCATGCAAAATCCAAACTGTTTTTATTGTCAATACTTTTCGTTTTATTTATGGTAATCGGAATAAGCATCACATACAACTACATTCCGCTGTACCTCTCACAGGTCACAGACATTAACGGGGAGATGCTGTTTGTAACACTGTTCCTGATGGGGCTCATATCAATGTTCGGAACAGTATTTTACGGATATCTTCTTCAGAAAAACACCAAGATATCAATCATCTTCTACCCAATAGGATTTGTAGCTGTGCTTTTTGCAATGGGATTGTTTGTAAGACTGCCGTTTTTCGAGTTCATGGTACTTATGATTTTTTCAATTTTCGACGGTGCAGCAAATACCGTTGCACAGTACTGGGTAACCTCATCCGTGCGCCAGTCACCTGAATTCGCCAACGGAATCTATCTTCTGATGTGCAACTTTTCAATATTTCTGGGAACAATGATTGGAGGAGCAATCATAGACATCATAAGCATAGTCTTTATCTTCATAGGGTCAATGATTGCAATGCTTCTCGCAGTACCGTTTGTTTTAACAAGAATCAAATACTATCCGAATGTCAAATAATTTAAAAATAAACCATCACTAATCAATTCTTTTGAAAAATAAAAAAAAAGAGACAACCTCACAGGCTGAGATTATCTATTGCATGTATAAGTTCCAGCATGTGGGCATCCTTAACGTCCTGTGAGAAGAAACTGTTTTCCTCAAAGTAGAATGCAGGCACACCGTTTTCATTCAGTGGAATGGTAAGGTACGGTCCGCTTGTTGTAAACTCAGGATCATAATAGGATACGTTTTGGGTGCTTTTAGATACGTTCATTGCCAGGCTTTCACCAACACCTCCTGAAACAGGACAGAATACGAAGGTGTTGTGGTCACCGTATGCTCCACCGTGTGCGTGCACGTCACATGCCATTTTATAGCCTCCTTTGACAATCTGAGGATAGACATACTTGTATGCCATATCCTGACCGGTTGCCCTTCCCGGCTGGTCGTCCGGAAGCAGCTGACCATATTGGCTGAAATCCTCAGTCAGGTTTATGATATAAACATCATAGCAGTTGTTGAATGTATCCAAAGTAGGAATCATCTTGAGAAATGTCTTGTGAGTATCGTTTTCAAGAGGATGAACCCCTACTACATAAGCTATTTTTTGACCGTTCGGATTTCCGATGTTTTTTATCACCTCGACAGAACCTAACGGCTCGGTCGTATTGTTTACAATAGTTTCGTGAACAAATTTAGGGTCGCTCAGGGCATTTTCCTCATGACCTGACATGAAGATGTTGCTTATGGCAAATCCCAAAACAAGAACCACTATCGCCAGTATTATGATTAAACGAATTCTATTTTTTAACATCAATGAAATATTAAGTTTAGGAATTAATAAATTTTAGCCAAAACAGGGAAATTTGAAAAAAGTATTTTAAAAGTTAGATACATACATATCAATAGTTATATTAAATGGATTGAAATATTATGAGTATCGAAAAGCTAATCGGAAACACACCGATGATAAAGATTAACTATGAATATGAAGGAAGAAAGGACTGCATATACACCAAACTTGAATACTACAACTATACAGGAAGCATAAAAGACAGAATCGCATTATACATCCTTCAAAAGGAAAAGGAACTTGGAAATCTGAAGGATGGTCAGGCAATTGTTGAAGTTACAAGCGGAAATACCGGTATCGCATTCAGCGCAATAGGTGCCTATATGGGTCATGACGTCCACATTTTCATGCCGGACTGGGTTTCCCTTGAAAGGAGAAATATAATTGAAATGTTTGGAGCCCATGTTCATCTCGTATCAAAAGAGGAAGGAGGATTTAAAAGGGCACTTGAACTTGCAGAAGAGTTCGCCCTCAAAAACAATGCTTTCAGACCACTGCAATTTGACAATCCATTTAATCCTGAAGCTCAATATAAAACAACAGGTCAGGAAATCATCGATAAAATACCTGACGTGAATGCATTCGTATCAGGAATCGGAACCGGAGGGACATTAATCGGAATCGGAAAAAGAATTAAGGACAACAATCCTGATTCAAAAATATTCGCCCTCGAACCTTCCACATTGTCCATCCTCAAGATGGGTATGGAGGAAGGATCCCACATGATTGAAGGAATAGGCGATGACTTTATTCCGGGAATAGTTGACAGAAACATAATTGACGATATCGTGCTGATTGAAGATTTGGATGCAATCAACATGTCAAAAAGAATAGCAAAAGAATTTGGTTTGGGAATCGGAATTTCAAGCGGAGCAAACTTCCTTGCAAGCGTTTTGAAAAACTGCAACGAATATAAAATAGCTACCGTATTTCCCGACGACAACAAAAAATACATAACAACAAAGTTATCAGAAGACATAGACAACGATTCTGAATTGCTTTCAAACAAAATCAAGCTCATTGATTTTGAAGTCATTTAACCTTTTTTAATCATCATCATTTTTTTAACTACACAAATACACCAATACTGAGGAAAAATCATGAATCCGATAGAAATAGACACCGAACAATGCATTCTGTGCTCATCATGCATTGAGGAGTGTCCGAACAATTACCTTTACCTTGAAAACAATGCAATCAAAACCTGCGACAAAGGATGTATGGAATGTGGCCATTGCTATGCGGTATGTCCAAAAGGTGCGATCAATATGGCAAACTACGACTGCAGGGACGAACCTGTCGTTTCAATGACAGAAATTGACAGCGATATGCTTTTAACTGCAATGAAAAGCAGAAGGACAATACGCAAATTTAAACAGCAGCCTGTAGAGGAAGAAAAAATCAGTAAAATCCTTGAAGCCGGACGCTACTCACCTACAGGAGCCAATTCACAAAATGTCTCATATACAATCCTCGGTTCTAAACAAAAAGAAGCAGAAGAGATTTGCCTAAAGCTATTCAGAAGAGGTCAAAAGGTTGGATCTCCCCTTAGCAGTTTTTTAAAGAGAATTGATATTGATGATAATTTCTTTTTCAAAGGCGCACCACTGGTTATTGTGGTTTCAAGCAAAAGCAATGTCGACGGAGGCCTTGCAAGTTCATATATGGAGATAATGGCTGAAAGTCTGGGCCTTGGAGTTCTCTACAGCGGATTTTTTGTAATGTGCACAAAAATGAGCCGCAAGCTTAAAAAACTTCTTGAACTGGAAAAGGGGCATGATGTTGTATCATGCATGGTTATCGGGTACCCGAATGTTAAATATCAAAGAATTGTTCCAAGGAAAGATTTGAAAGTTAAAAAATTATAATATAAAAAAAGATACAAATGGCATGAAATTATTATCTATTCACACCATCTTTTAAGTTTTGGGAAAAATTCCTCTGACATTTTTCTAGCTTCCTCTTCGCTCATGCCTGTAGCTTCAGCAGTTTTTGGAACGCAGAAATCAATCATCTCCTCCATAGTGCAGTCACGTGTAAATTCACCATTCTGATAGCAGTATTTACAGTAGTCTGTACTTGCAGATCCGTCTTTTTCGGTTCCGAAATCATCCTCACCCATAGGCATTGCGCAGGACTGGCAAAAATTCATATCTTCAAAATTCATATACATAGTTGGTCGGCATTTATATTAATAAATTTCCCAAGAGCATTTGATAAATATTTTCAAATTCTAAAAGTGATAGCAGTTGCTCTTTTTAGTCCGGTAACAGTTGTTGCACATCAGACATCTTGACTGAATTTGACTGCCGTTTTTCCAATCTTTCAAAAAGTCATTTTGGCAGACAAATGGCCTGTACATTGAGAGAAATTCAATATCAGTACTGTTCAGCACTTCATTCATATGGTCCCTATTGCTGAACCCTCCACCTACTATGACAGGAACATCAACACTGGAGATAAGCTCTTTGGTATAGTCAATCAGTTCATCTTCACCTGATAATTTTTTGGTAAAGTATAAAGGTGACAACGGCCTTGTAACCTGAATTGAATCAACACCTACTTTTTCAAGCAATTTGCAGGATTGAAGACTTTCTTCAATGCCAAATCCGTCTTTTCTTTCATCAAAAGTGTTTATTTTACATGAGATATGCAGATTCAAATTGTTTTTCATGACCTTAATCAGCTCCAAAACCATTCGCATCCTGTTGAATACATCTCCACCATAATCATCTTCCCTTTGATTGTAATATGGATTTATTAACTTTGATAAAAAGAAATTGTTTCCGATTGATAATTGTATACCGTCAAAGCCACAGAACTGAAGCCTTTGGGCAGCCTCTATAATGTCTGTCTGTATCTTTCTAATATCTTCAATTGTCAGTTCGTTTACCGGAATGTCCAAATCAATTCCCCGATTATATTTGATGAATTCCACCTGTCCCAGGATAGGAACATCATAACTATGGCATATTTCAGCTATCTTACGGGCCATAGTCTGGAAATTCGGACTGCTCATCCTGAATGAATGCTCTTCGAATTTATCTTTTCGATAAATTGAATATAACTCTGAAGTAACCAGTCCGACACCACTTGAAGCTATCTTATCGTATCTCTCATAGATGGCATTCAAGTCATTCTGCTCGGATTCCCACAAACCTGTTCTGATAATGCGGCTGTTTAGTTTCAAGTCGCCTAAGTTACATCTATCAAAAATATCTTTCATATAAAATAATTGAACAAACATATTATAAAAACAAATAAGTAAGTTTAAAATTACTCATGAAAAAAATATAAAATATAATTTATATATAGTCATACTAAGGAGGAATTTTATCAAACTTAACGAAAAAACACTTACTATCGTGATAGCTGCACTGTCCCAGCTGACTCAGCAGCTTATTGCAAACATGACAGTAGTCGCACTTCCAGACATGATTATCGATTTGAATTTCAATGCCGGAAACATTATGGCAGTAAACCTTATATATCTATGTACACTGGTTGCATTCTGCATTCCATTCGCCAAAGTCATTTCACAGTACGGAGTGAAAAGATGTACCAGAATCAGTCTTTATGGGCTTCTTTTATCAGTTGGATTGTCATTTTTTGCAGTGGACCCGTACATGCTTCTGGCTTCAAGATTAATTCAGGGTTTAACTTCCGCTTCCCTTGCAATCAGTATATACGTCATGATTGTTGAGGACATCCCAGAAAGTGAAGTCGGATCAGCATTGGGAATAGTGGTATCTGCAGGATATATAGGAATGCTTGTTGCCCCTTCATTTATGGGAATGATGGTGTATTTTGCAAGTTGGAGAACAGCATTTCTTATTCTGCTGCCAATTATTGCAATACAGTTGATTTTACTAAGCAAGGTTAAAGGTGAATGGACAACCGAAAAAAAACCTATCGACAATATAGGCTGTCTGTTGTATATTGTTATGATGGCTCTCTTTACCATAGGACTTGAAGGCATTGACACATACGGTTTGATATTTGTAGTGATGAGTGCTGTCATCTTTATTTTATTCATCAGACATGAGCGTGGAATCAAAAATAGGATTTATAATCTGAATCTGATGAGAAACATCAATTACGTGATTGGAAACTATGCAGCGATGATAGCATACTTCTGCACTTCAATTACAACTACCACACTTTCATTCTATCTGCTGTACTCAATGGATTTCAGCGAATATATTATCGGTTTGATTCTGATGATTACTCCTATAATAATGGTTGGAATGGCCCCTCCAGCAGGACGGCTTTCAAACAGGATTGACCCAAGGATGATTTCAGGAACCTCCCTGTTTTTGATGTTCCTTTCAATGCTGATGTATACATATATGGACAGATATTCAATTAATTTTGTACTTGTTGCCTGTTTCATTCAGGGTTTAGGTAACGGATTGTTTTCAGCACCAAACAACAAGTATGTCCTGACACTGGTTGATGAAAAGGACCTTCCTGATGCAAGTTCACTTCTCTCAACAAGTAAGGAATTCGGAAAGATTTTAAGCGGATGCATATTTTCAGTCCTTTTGTCAGTGTTTGTTGGAAACACCACTATGAGTTCAGATTTAGAACTGGAAATATTTGCATCCATACATTATATGATGCTTATTTGCGCTATCCTTGCCCTTTCAGGATCATTGCTTTTGTTCTACAGCAGATACAAGTACAAATTAGAAATCAATCCAGAAGTCATAAAGATTTTCAGAAACCTGATGCCCGATTGGATTAAAAGAAGATATGACGATTAAAAAAAATAGCTATTCATCCTCTTCGGATTCTTTTAAATGCTTCAAATAGCTTTCATGGATTTCCTGTGCAAATTCATCATTTCCCTCAACGATTGGTCCGGTATAGTCACAGTCATAACAAATCCACTGTGACCAGTTTTGGGGAATGATCCATTTTACATTTTTTGAACCGCATCTTGGACAAATCTTATGCATCTAATCACCATTTTTTAATTTATTTGCCTGAATATTTAAATTTAATCAAGGTTGTCATTTTTAGCATTTCCTTTTTAAAAATTTAGGTATACCTAAATATTTATATACTATGAAAACATAATACAAATTGAAAACCTATTCATAACGGAGGTAAAAAATATGATAATTGGTATAGAAAATTTAAAACAAAAACAAAAAGAAAAGGAAGAATCAAATTAAATTAATTCTTCTTTTTTATTTAAAACTTTTTTTACAAACATTTTTAAACTAATAACAGATTTCAAAATCTTTTCTTGAAGTATATAACTCCCAATATTTTTCAGCTATTTTTGAAGGCTGGTGAACGTCATCGCTTCCGACAACACCCATGATATTGACGATACCTGCAAATATTCCGTCATCTGCAAGTTCCTGGTTGAGCATCTGCACAAGCTGTCTTAAAGCGGCCTTGTCCATGGACATACATGCAAACTCATAAAAAGCATTAGGATGTACACCGAAGAGTCCTCCAGTAAAGAGAATTGCACCTTCACCCTGCTCTTTCATGACAGGAATGACTTTGGTTGCACTGACCTGCGCTCCGACGACATCTGTCTTAAAGTGTTCAACCATTTCATCAGCTGTGAGCTTTGAAGCGTTGCCCGCATCCATATGTGCGGCATTATATACCAAAACATCTATTGAATCGAATTTAGCTATGACATTGTCGAATGCTTTGGTGAGTGATTCCATATCAGTCACATCAGCCACCTCACCGTAAGCATCAAATCCTTTAGCTTCAAATTCACCCACATATTCATCCAATGCTTCAGCCCTTCTTGCCATCAGTACAACTCTAAAATCGTTTTGGGCAAACTTTTCTGCAATATGATTTCCCATTCCTTTACCTGCACCTACAACTACTATAGTTTTCATATTATCACCTTTTAATTTTAACTAAATATAAATAAAAAAATCATCATATATAATCTTGAAGTGGCATGTGTGCCACCAATCGATACATTTTATTTAAAAGAAGATAATAAATTTATATAATGATTAAAAAAGAGCATATTATAATTTTGCTTTTGATAGCAATTATTTCCATTTTGATTTTTGGAATAATGAATCTGCATCATTCAGACAATGGCAGTGAGATTAAAAACACAACAATCAGTTATGAAACCATCGCAAATGATACGATTAACGACAAAGGATTTGTTCAGGTAATGAGAAACATCGGAAATCCGGAAGGTAAAAAGATTGCATATGTCGTTGGAGTGCATCCCCTTGAAAACGAAACACACCGGACACTTCTGAATATGCTTCCAGGCATTGATGATTTAAACTATAACTATGACATATACATCATCAACGTTACAGAAGATATAGGCCATTACGGTGACGGCTCATCCGATAACAGCCCAGGCCGTCAGAACGGTCAGAACCTTGCTTTAAAATATGTCTATCCAAAAATTGCTGATGGAGATTATGAACTTGCAATCGACATCCATTCAAACATCGGAGCATATCCGTATAAGACATTCGTTTTCATCCCTGTCAAAGAGGGTTTGGGTGTTGATTATGCACGTGAAGTTGGGGAAAAATGCGAAAACATATCATATTATCCTCTTGAATCCACTACAAGCGGACCTTATCTGACAATACCTTTAAATGAAAACGGCGTTCCGGCATTTTATCTTGAAGAATACAGCTTTGCTTCCCAAAGCGAAAAGGACATGCACATGCTTGAGCTTATCACTGCTGTTGACAATCTGGAATTCAGCTAAAAAAAAGGTTAAAACATAGGATTACCTATGTTTATAAATCATAATGGATATTGTGCAATTTATAAAGACATACAGAACTGCTTGAAGGGAATGCGTAAATCATATAGTCCAGCTCTTCAAGAGTAATTTTTTTGTTTATGATGAATGCAAACATGTTTGCAACGTTTTCAGCATCAGCAGCATAGATTTCAGCACCCACAATCTGAAGGTCCTTATCTACAATAACCTTTGCCTCAGCAGTTGTGTCGTTTTTAAGTTCCAGTGAATATGATCTTCCGTATCTTATCTGGTGAACCTCATATTCATCGCTTTTTTCTGCAACATAGGCCGGAACTCCGACTGTTGCAATTCTCGGAATAGTATATGCCACTGCAGGCACTACAGGATATGTTATTTTATCAGCTTTTCCAAGAAGGTGTTTTGCAAGATATTTTGACTGGTGGATTGCAACGGTTACAAGCTTTGCAACACCGCTGTCTGCAACATCCCCTACTGCATAGATGTTTTCCACATCTGTCTGGAGGTAGTCATTGACCTTTATTCCGGTTTTTGTATATGTCAGTCCAACGTTTTCAAGGCCAATATCTTCAACGTTTGCTTCCCTTCCCATTGCAGCAACGACATAATCTCCTGTCAGTTCCAGTCCGCTGTCACATTTTACTGTAAAACCGTTTTCATAAGCCTTATTGTCTATTTTTGCTTCAGGGTCCCTTAAAAGTTCATCTGAATTCTGGGCTGATGTGACATTAAGGACCTTGCTTAGCGGATCATCGATTTCAACGTTTGAAATTACTTCACTTACTGTCTGGTTGAAGTGGAAACGGATATTCTTTTCTTTTAATATTTCAATTACCTTCTGGACATATGGCTGGTGGAAATATTTAAGAGCCATATTTCCTCTGATTATGACATCGGCCTCAAGGCCTGCTTCCGCAAGTATTGATGCGAATTCCATTCCGACAAATCCTGCACCTATGATTATGGCATGGTGCGGAAGCTCGTCGATGTCAAGATAATCGGTACTGTCATGAAGATATTCCTTACCTTTGATATCAGGAATGACAGGCTTGAGTCCTGTTGCGATGACTATTTTATCTGTTGTGAATTTCTTCTCGCCGACCTGTACTGTGTGTTCATCTACGATAACGCCTTTTCCGTGGGCAACGTCAAGGTCATATTCGTCGAATTTACCGTCCAGAAACGGTGCCATGTTGGCTATTCTTTTTCTTTTGAACTTCATGAGACTTGGCCAGTCCACTTCAAAGTTGCCTGCTTTTCCAACGCCTTCGAAATTATCTGCAAGTGCCTTGATTTCATAAGGTGCATCCAAAAGAGCTTTTGAGTTGCATCCTCTGTTTGCGCATGTTCCACCGTACAGGCTTTCCTCAACAATCAGTATCTTAAGTCCGGCTTTTCTAAGAAACCTTCCGCCCTGCCAGGCGGCGTTTCCGCTTCCGATATAAATTACATCATAATCCATAAATTTAACCTCTTAATCAAATACTAAATATTATGTAAAAAACTTGTATTAAATCTTTTGAATACATCACAAACAATGCAAAACCTATTGTTTGAAAAGGAAATTTAATAATTTTAAAAATTCAATCAATTAAAAATAAGATATTTAATCAAACTATTGAAATATCAATCATAAAATCAATAAAACAATACTTTGAAAATAATGCAAAAAATAAAAAATATGGGAAAAATTAATTTCCCATTTTTAAGTGTTTAGTCTCTTCTTCTTATTGAAACGCCAACAACTGAAATCAATGCCAAAAGAACCATCACAATAGGATTACCTGTAGGAGGCAATGTGACAGGTTCTGATGGAACATCGTGTGTTCCATTTTTATGAACTGGTTTAATATCTACAGTAGCGTTGTCATAGTTGTTTGAAAGGTCAGGGTCATAAGTTTCACTCATGACAGCAGCGGCATTTACAAAGGTTCCTTCCCTTAAAGCTTCGGTTACTAGTATGAGGGTTGCCTCTTCTCCAGCATCCAAATCACCTACTAACCAAATGAAATATCCTCTGATGAAAATACCTTGAGATGCGTCTGCACTGATTAGTTTTAAACCTTCAGGCATGGCATCTGCAACAACTACACCTTTGGCAGTATCAGGACCGTGGTTGATTACTGTAATAGTCCAGATAACCTTGTCGCCTACATATGCATATTTGATGTTGACCTCTTTGATGAGTTCCAAATCAGCCTCAGGTGGAACTGTGGTTGGTTCGTCATCATAGTTGTTGGTCATGTCAGGGTCATATGTATCGGATGAAACGTTAGCTTCACCAACAATAGTAGCATCGGTTACGTCAACAACTGTTTTTACTTTCAATGTTACGGTTTTTCCTACTTCAAGATTGCCGATTGTCCAGATACCTGTTTCAGGATCGTACTCTCCATCTGAATCATCTGTATCATAAATTACCCCTTCAGGCAATTTAAAAGATGCTACAGTATTTTCTGCAGTATCAGGGCCATTGTTGGTTACAATGACACTCCAAGTGATTGTGTCGCCGTTGTGAGGAGCTTTATCAGAAACTTCTACAGTAACTTTTAAATCAGCCTCAGGAGCAACATCAACGGAGCTGTTATCCTTATTGTTAGCCATATTAGGATCGTAAGTTTCAGAAGAAACATTCACATCTTGAGTAAGGGTTGTATTTGAAAGTTCTACTTTAGTCTTAACGGTTAAAGTTACGGTTTCACCTACAGGCAAATCACCAATAGTCCATTTTGCGTTTTCACTGTCGTAAGTTCCTTTTTCGGTAGTAGCATTGATGAATTCTAAACCTTCAGGAATAATGTCATCCAATATTGTATTAATAGCATCGTCAGGACCGTGGTTAGTCACGGTTATAGTCCATGTTACCTCATCGCCTATGTGGCAGGTATCATTTTCATGGTCGTTTGTGATTGTTACTTCCAAATCAGCTTCAGGTGGAATAACAGTGCTGTTTGTAGCATTGTTGTTTGATGGATTTGGATCGAAGATATCAGATGTTACGTTAACATAATTCTCAATGGTAGTGTTGGTAGCATTGACAATAGTCCTTAAGACTAAAACTTTCTCATCACCAGCTGCAATTTCATCAATAGTCCAGGTCTTGCCGTCAAATTTACCTGAATAACCAAGATTGATAACTTCAGGATTAATCAACTCTTTAGGCAATACATCAACAACAGTAAC
>NZ_JAZQIJ010000054.1:0-8125 GCF_045541095.1 Methanobrevibacter sp. | reverse complement strand
ATGATGACCTGGACGATGAGGACTGGGATGATGATTCTGATGATTGGGATGATGACCTGGACGATGAGGACTGGGATGATGATTCTGATGATTGGGATGATGACCTGGACGATGAGGACTGGGATGATGATTTCGATGAGTGGGATGAAGACTATGGAGTCGATTGGAATCTCGTTGATCAGGAATACTACTATGACAAATTCCTAGATAATTACACTTATGCCTGGGCTCACGAGTATATCTATAAAAACGGCACTATTCATTGCTATGTTACAAAAAGTTCAGCTGCAAAAGGATTTAATTACACTGGAAATTCAAATTCCACATATAATGAAACCGATGCAGAAGAAGACAATGAAACAACTGAGACATACTACTATATGGCTCGTTGCCTAATAGGTGCTGCATATCATTGGGAAGCATCCGCAACTGATTATCTTGCAGAAAACAGCTTTGATTATCAATACGATTCAGTTGCAAAACAAATTGATTTGTTTGGCAATACTGATGAAAGTGTGGGTGATGATTTAAACAGTACAAGCGTTGCTAAAGATAAGATGGATATTGACAAAAATATTGGAGTTGGCGAAAACAACAGTATTTGGGCTTTATTTGTAGTTTTAATCCTTAGCATACTGCTGATAATATAAGAAGTTTTTTTAGGAATATTAATTCCTAAATATTTTCATTTTTTTTTCAAATGTCATAGAATTCGATATGCTATGATACATATTCAATATAACTGACGATTTCATATTCTATTTTTATATCAATAATATTTTTTTTATCCAGAAAAAAATAAGCTGTTAAAAAAAGAATCAATGGGATATCAATTAATGATATCCACAGTATCTGTTAATGAATGGAATTTTATGGAAAACCAGGACGACCAACCAAACAATCAAAGTTGCACCAACAGCCAATATCAAAATTAAACCGCAGACCTGACTTCCTGTCAGTGTTAATGTCGCAACGGCTATTTCAATCGGAATAAGTAAAGTCCTATTGAACAGATACATTCCATAGCTGGACCTGCTGATGGAAGTGTATAACTTAACAATAGAATTTTTCTCGAAGAAACCTCTTATTTTAGCATAAATTCCGGTTCTTGACTCAAATAGATATCTTATCATCAGGAACAGTGCGGATACATGAATCAATTCAAAGATGCTTAAGTCAATTCGGGTTGCAACTCTTGAGGTTGTTGTAATATCAAAACCTGATACGTAATCGAATGGAACATCTCCGTTACCGCCCGCCATCTTTATCAGGGTCATTGCAATGAATAGAATTATTGAAATTGTTATAATCTTGCCACTGGACATTCCGAAGTCCTTATGGGACAGGTAATATCCCAAAACAAGATATGCTACAGGACATATGATGAAATTCAGATTGATGTGCTGGTCCAAGTTGAATATAAACATGATCTGGTAAAATATGGATCCTACAAACAGCACGCCTATGAAATATTCAATTTCTTTCATAGATGAGGACTGTACAAATTTGTTTATTACAGGAAGGGTAATGTAGACACCTAAAATCAACCAGAAATACCAGTTATATTTGAATGGAATCACGCTGATATATGTGTCAAGGATTTCGGAATGACCGAAAAAATGCAACATCAACAATATTATACAAAGGTGTATGATTAAATAAAACATAAATGGGTATATGATTCTCGGAAGTTTACTCTTAAAGAAACTCTTTAATTCAATTTCTCTATTCAACATTAAAGCTCCTGTTAACATCAGAAATAGTGGAACAGCATACATGAATATTTGTCTAAAAGAATAAATCTTCAAGTTCATTATTTCCGGATTTGGCCACATGTAAAATACGTGTAATATGATAACACCCATAATGGCCATTGCCCTTATAAATCTAAATATTTTATTCGTTCTTTTTTATAAATGAAATCACCTTCAATAATAATATATTTTAACATGTTTATAACAGTTCTGATAATGAGCAGAGAGTTATGCGATTTTAAAGCATAAAAACAAAATTTTATTAAACATCAAAAAAACATTAAAATAGATAAAGTTTTAAGGTGCGATTAATGAACTCATGTATAAGCGTTATTATTTCTTTTTATAATTCATCTGAATTCTTAGAGAACTGCATTGATTCAGTTTTAAATCAGACAATAAATGAGTTGAGTTTATCTGAATATGAAAACAACCTGCAGATAATATTAATTGATAATGGATCAACTGACAATAGCGGTGAAATTGCAAAAAACTATGCAAAGAACTATGAAAATGTTGAATATTATCATATAAATCATCGGGGATTTAATTACGGTCTAAATTACGGTGTCGACATTTGTGATGGAGACTACATTTCATTTTTAAATTCAGAAGATATGATTTCACCTTATGCATATGAGAGAATGTTTAATTTAGTCACAAAGAATGATAGTGATTTAGCGACAGGTTTCGTATGTGAGTTCGACAATGGAAAATGTATTAATCCCAACCAATATGGTCCAGCATTCTTTGGAGATGAAGTCACAACACTCAAAGACAACCCTGATATATTATATGATTCATTATTATTCAATAAACTGATTAGGCATTCTTTTTTCACTGATAATGATTTCAAATTCTCTGAAAGTGTGTCATCTGTAGATGAATCTATTGTTTTACAGATGCAGAACCTAGCCAACAGTATTTCAATTATTAATGAACCGTGTTACTATTCCAGAATTCCTCTAATAAAGGATTTCACAACAAGCATTGACGATAAACTATCTGTCATGCGGCTAACTGATAAATACATTAAAGATAATGTTGCCAATTTGGAAGATAAAAAGCAGATAAAATGGCTTAAAGTAGACTTGATGAAATACATAGACAATCAAAAAACCTATCAGAAAAAGAGTCACAACATACACTTAATCTTTTAAAAGAGTATGTTGAAGAAAATATTGACCTGAGAAATATTGAAAAAATCAATGAATTCGATAAGATGAAATATGAATTTCTTTTAAGTTCAAATTACAAAAATTTATTCAAACTGTTCAGATTTATGACTCACGATCTGCCTGTTTCAAGCATAAATGAAAATTGCAATTTAAGTGTTGAAAATGAAATTTTCAATGATTCCAGCATCAATATCAGCCAGTTCATCAAAGAAAGTCCAATGATTAAATCTGTTATAAAGGTTTTTTTTTAAAAAAGGTATTAATATTGAAGGTTATGCTTTTATTCCTGGCTTAAAGAATAGTGAAACAGATGACAGGCAATTTTCATTTTATCTCTATAATGGAAATACTCATAAAAAAATCAAATTGAATCACAAAGACATTAAACCTAAAATAAGGTCACAGTTTAATATTCCCTATAATGTTGACTATTCATATGATGCCGCAGGATATAGGATTACCATCCCCTATAAAAACTTATTTGATGATGAACTAAATGGTGAAAACAGAATTTTGATGAACTACAAACAGGACGGTGTTGAACATAATTTCTTTTTAGGTTTCAAACAAATTGACCCAAACAATTTAAAAGCAACACATTCTAAGGGAAAATATTTTCTAATCACTCATGACTTGAATAATGATTTGGTTATCGATGTTTCAAATAAGAATTTCTTTAATGAAAAAATAGCTATCGAAGATGATAACCTATGCATATTTTCAAAAGAATTCAAGGGAAATCTATTTTTAGATTATGGAAACCCTGAAAGTCAAATACCATTAGCATATAATGAAGACAAACATTGCTATATTGTGAAAATTAACTCTTTTTTAGATTCAAAAGCAAAACTGACATATGAAAATAAAGAATTGGCAGTTCATAAGAAAAGTCAAGTATTATTCCTGAACTCCAAAAAAGGACAGATAATTGTAGATACAAAAAATGATTTTACCTTTGACATTTCCAAATATGAAGTACTTTCCATAATATCAGATATTGCCCAAAGAAATTCTAAAATAGATATTACAATTGATTATCACTGCAGCGATAAATATGAAGGCAAGTTAAAATCTGCAAGGCTTTACTTTAAAAACGAACTTGACATGATGATTTACAACTTATCTGAAGGAAAAATTGATTAACAAAACAAAATCAGATTCACAATGGATTTGTCAGATGAGGATATAACAACAAATATCACCTCAGGAATCCATTTCATAAAAGTAGCCTATGATTTTGATGACATTATCATTTCAACTCCTGCATATTCCTCAAAGTCTTTCAAATTGATACATGAAGAAGACTATTTTAGGTATATGCTTTCCGATACCCGATACAAAACAGTTAAATTACAGTCAAAATTGAAATGGCCAAACTCTGAGAATACTTTTAAAAAAAGGCAGAGAATAGCTAAAACGATTTATAGATTAATGAGATTTTTACCTATCAAAAACAAACAGATTATGTTCGAGTCAATGTTGGGTAGGAAATACAGCTGCAACCCTAGATACATCTATGAATATCTCGATGAAAATCATCCTGACTGGAAATGCATTTGGTCACTTAGAGATGAACACCGGCCAATTAAAGGAAATGGAATCAAGGTGAGACGAAATTCCCTGAAATACTTTTACTACCTTGCCACATCAAAATATCTCATTAACAACGGAACATTCTTTGAAAATTATGTCAAAAGAAAAAACCAGGTGCAGGTTCAAACAATGCATGCAACTCCATATAAAACCTTAGGCATGGACAGTCCCGGAAATTATGAAACTGAAGAAAGCAGGAGGGAATATATCAAAAATACCAATTTATGGGACTACATTACTATTCAGGGTGTTTTCACTGAAGACAAGACAAAAACCGCTTATGGATTTGAAAACGAGCATTTGAGATTCGGATATCCAAGAACTGACATTCTATTTACAAAGAATAATGAAGAGGATATTAGAAAAATCAAGGAAAAATTCGGAATTCCTTTAGACAAGAAGGTAATTCTTTATGCTCCAACATGGAGGGTGATACATGATTTTGAGCTGATGCTTGATTTGAATTCACTTCAAAAATCGTTATCTGATGAATATGTTTTAATAATTAGGACTCATCATGTATCCTCCAAAGATGGGGATGATATTGAAAACGGTTTCGTTTATGATTTGTCCAACTTTGAAGTGGCTGAAGATATATTTTTAATCTCTGACATTCTGATTACGGATTATTCATCTGTAATGTTTGATTATGCTCTATTGGACCGCCCAATACTTTTGTTTACATATGATTTGGCAGAATATACTAATAACTTAAGAGGGCTTTATTTCGATCTTACAAAAAATAATCCAGGACCAATATTATTCACTTCAAAAGAAGTTGAGGAGGCCATATTGAACATTGATGAAATTGAAAATGAATACAAGCCCTGCCGGGAAAAATTCAAGAAAAAATTCTTGACATATGAATGTGGAAATTCCTCAGAAAAGATAATGAAGACAATCACAAAAAAATAGCTTGTGTGAAAATAGAAAAATTAAGGCTGTATTATCTTCATTATTTAAATTGAGATGAAGTTTTTTAGGAATATCAATTCCTAAACATTCTCTTTTTTTTTTAAACATCATAGTATTTGATATGCTTTGATACGAATTCAACATCATCTACAAAAATCACATCTCTTAAATCATTACCGAGGGGTCTTTTTTCTTTAACGTGGCATCTTACTGTATCGGTTATTGTCACGTCGGTTGCAGATTCAACGGGAATCCTTCCCAAATCTGAAGGTCCCATTATAACATATGTATCATTGCTTGAAAATACAACATTATTTGAATCAAGAGTCCTGATCCAATTTAGCGTGGTGTTGTTGTAACCCTTAAAGTATGAATGTGATTCTATTTCATCGGCAAAATTATTAACTTTCATCGGATTATCCATATAGAATGTAATTTCTGTTTTTTCAACAGGTTCTCTTTCATATATTGAAAAAACGGCATATAATGAAATTAAAGCAATAGCAATAATCAAGGCAATAGTTAACAATACTTTTTTCATGATATCACCTTTAATAATTAATTGGCTATTGTCATATAAAAGTTTTTTATATTGTTTGAATATACTTTAATTATGAAAGATTTATTTGATTATGTGAGCTTTGGAGATTTGCAACTTAACAGTAGAATTGTAAGGACAGGGCTATGGGAGTCTGAAAGGGAAAAGACAGGCAACCTCACCCCTGAGATATATAACCGCTATGAAAACATTGCAGCCAGCGGTGTGGGACTGATCATTTCCGAGCTGATTTCACTCTATCCTCGTGATGTATTTTCAAAATACACTCATACAATGCACTACAAGCAGTTTGTACGTGAAGCAAAGGATTTGACTGATCTTGTACATGTATATGACGTTCCTATTTTCGGACAGGTGGGATTTGTCCAGTTCAACAAGCACGCAAATCAGAATGTGGCCGTAGATGACATAACCGTTGATGATATCAGAAAAATTCAAACAGACTATATCATGGCCGCCCAGAAGCTTGATTATGCCGGATTTGACGGCATTCAGATAGGTCTTGGAAACTACTACTTTTTGTCAAGGTTCATAAATCCCAATTTCAACAGCCGTGAAGACAGATACGGCGGAAGCACCCTAAACAGGCTAAAATTAGTTCTGGAAATAATCAACGTAATAAAGGAAACTACAGATCTTCATATTAACTGCAGACTGAATGCATTTGACGGCACACATATAGGAATGACACTTGATGAAACTATTGAAGTTTCAAAGATTCTTGAAAAATACGGTGCGGATTCTCTCCAGATTACACGTCCACGCTCACCACAGTTTTTCACACGTGAAAACACAGAGGAAAATCCTTTGATTAAAGCTACTGATAAAATAATCTCTAATGTTGGCATTCCGGTCATTTTAGGTGGTGGCGCAACTGGTCAGGACCAGATTAATGGAATACTCAACAATACAGATATTGATTTCATTTCAATGCAGAGGCCGTTTGTGGCTGACCCTAGCTTTCTGGTCGATTGGAAGGTGATGGGAAACGGCGTTACAACCTGCAAGACATGCAACAACTGCTACTGGAAAAAGACAGCGACATGCCACATTCACAGGACGCCTACATTGAATATTTAAGTGAAGTATTATTTTTCACAGACAAACAATACGAAGCCCTCATGGAGTCCGTATAATTCCCTAACTTTTTCTTCGGAAGTTAAACTGTCTATGTTATATTGTTTCACTTCAAAGCCTACGGATTCTAATTTGTCCTTGATGTCATATCCGTATAGCCTTACATGGTCTTCCTGGAGATAATGTTTAAGTCTCAATTCGGGTGTATTGTATTCCGGTTTTTGCAGTGTTTCATAGTTTCCGGATAAAGGAACTGAAACAAAGCATATTCCTCCTTTTTTAAGCACCCTATATATTTCATGCATTGCTTTCATATCATCGTGCACATGTTCTAAAACATGAACGTTTATTATCAAATCAAATTTGTTGTCTTCATATGGGATTTCTTCCATATTGACTTTGTCCCTGATTGTCATGTTCTTTTTAGCAAAGTTTTCAGGATCAATGTCTACAGGATAATAGTCGACTGACTCATTGTTGATGAACTTGTTGTACAGTACTTTTTCAGGTGCAAAGTGCAGCAATTTAATATTTTTATTAAATATGTGATTATATTTTTTCAATAAAACCAGGAAAAAGAGTCTGTGCCTTTCGAAGGCTTTGCATTTGTTACATAATGCATTTTCTCTTTTAGTAATTCCTGCCGGAACAAACTCGGTAGGTCTACCGCATACAGGACAGTATTGTATGTCAAAATTTTCAGCGGCTGTTTCTATTACATATGGTTTTAATAAATCAAAATCATTGGATAATTCGGCATTTGCCTTTTCCAGCCTATTTTTTTGTTTTTTTAAGTTTTTGTTATTCTTTTTTGTTTTTTTCAAATCTTCCTTTATTTTTTTATTTTCTTCCATCAATCGAAAATAATTGTCTTTATAATAATTAAATTGATTACTTCTGGCTAATATCTTGTCTTTTATCATAATATCTCCAATATTTAAGATTCTAACATATACTATTTTATGCCTAATACTATATATAATTGATATAATTTAAACTATGCCTGTATATTATTTTGTTATATATATCCAATACTATACGTGATTAAA
>NZ_JAZQIJ010000053.1:0-20057 GCF_045541095.1 Methanobrevibacter sp. | reverse complement strand
ATTTTAAAAATAACAGATTATAAAAAGGAATGAATCAAAATGGGATTTGATAGTCAAACTTGTTTTATTTTAAAAGAAGTAGGTTCAAATTTAGATAAAAATCATATTGTTTTTACAGTTAAAATTCTATTTGAAATTTTTAAAGAAATTCGACCAGAACTATTTAAAAAAGATAAAAAAACTCGAACTGGCCCCAAACGAACATATAAAACTGATGAGATGCTTCCTTTCATCAGTTTTGGACACATTATGGAAATTACAAGCTGCAGAAAACTGGAAAATTGGTGGAAAAATAATGATGAATCCTGCCAATTTTTACTCAACTGCAAAAAACCATCAAAAACAACTATAAATGACTTCACAAACAATAAAATGTATCTAATTGATGAATTTGACAAATTCCTTATGGAATTTGGAATAAAAACAGGATTAATTGAAGGAAACTTAATTTATGCAGACGGAACAGTATTAAAAGGATATTGCAATCCACACAATAAAATGTATCCTGACCAAATAAAATACCTTAAAAAGTTCATTTTAAAACATTACAAAGAATTTAAAAACAATACTGGAGATTTATGGATAAAACTCCATGAATTCTTCTATAATGACAAATATCAGGACGAATTAAAAGATTTATATAAAAAACTCAAAAAAACAATTAATTCATTCGGAATACACTTATTGAAATTAAGTTTAAAAGACCATAAAAGCTTAAAAAGAGTTTTGAAACGAATCAAAGAAATGGAAGCCAACATTTCTGGTAAAAATAGCATCAGCACTGTTGATCCAGAAACACGACACATGGATGATAAAAAACGAATATCTGGCCTAAATTACAATTATCAGCAAGCAATTGACGATAAATGCGGAATGATAGTCACACACTACATAACACAACACCCAAACGACCAATTGGAATCCATAGAGATTGTCAACCGATTACAACGAATATTAAACAAAAAAGAATTCACACTCGTAGTGGATCATGGATACTGGCACATTAAAACACTACACAGAGTACACAGAACCCCAACAAAACTCATTATCCCAAATAGAACAGAAGCAATGCGAAGAAATGCAAAACAAAGAGAAAAAAATGAAATAAGATTTGATGAAAGAAACGCCAAAAAACAAAGATTCAAAAAATACAATTTCAAATACCTGCCAAAAGAAGACGCATATCTATGCCCCGCAGGCATAAAACTAACTAGAAAAGACAATTCAATTACCAAAAAAGGCATTAAAAAAAGATATAATGCAAAAGAATGTGAAAAATGCAGATATCTTGCAAAATGCTCAAAAAAAGAATACCGAAGAGAAATCACAGACACATTTGACCCCATTTTAGATAAAATAAAAAAAGAATACTACACAGAATACGGACAAACAGCATATTCTGGCCGAGGATCACACGCAGAAGGAGGATTCGCAATTTTACTTGAATCCCGTAATTTCAGAGGAATAAAAACAAAAGGAGTAAAAAAAGCAAACAACGAAATGACACGAACAACAATAACACACAACATCAAAAAAATACACAAACACATCAATAATAAAACTCTAAACAAAATATTAAATGAAATTAAAAAAGAAAAACAAAAACAAGAAATAAACATGAACATATTTGACAAATGGATTAATAATTACATAATTGAAAATGATAAAATCATAGATTTCAAAAATTAAAATTAGAAAAATTCAAAAGAGAAAATAGCGGACACTCCCTCTTTCATTAAATTTAATTTAAGCTAATTTTAACAGCATGTTTTTTATATTCTATTAAAATTTTTAATCGTTATTCTTTTTTACTGCAGTTTTTAAAAAAAGTTTCAAATTATGTTGGACTGCAGCTATATCATCATTTCATTAGGCAATATTTTTTCTAGTTTTCAAGTTCTGATTTGATGAGGTGGAGTAATTTTTCAGCATCATGTTTCTTGATGTCTCCGGTTTCTCTGATAAAATTAATGATTTCTCCTTTTTTATGTTCATCCAGACTTGATTTACTTAATGTAGTTGCATAATTTCTTTTTGGATAAAATTCACTTTTTGCAATGCTTAGAAGTTCATCCTTTTCGCTTTCAGTTAGAAGGTCTTCCTCAACTGCCTTTGTAAAAATGTATTTCATGCTGATTAGGGGCACTGAAAGGGCTTCCAGTGTTTCACTGTCAAGCATGACTGCAACATCGTCATCGGATTCAACTTCTCCTGTTGCATACTGTTCATAGCAATATCCAACACCGATCATTCCCAAACTGTCAAGTTCGGATGCTCTTAAAGCACCCATGCTTGAAGCTCCATAAACTTTGATGCCTTTATTGAGAACTTCTAGAATTTCTTTATGACCGACGGCGGAGTTTTGATGAAACACTCCGTCAATAATTGCAATAATGTCAGGGTTTTCCCTTAGTGCAATGCCTAAATCTCCTCTTTTGATAGGTCTTTTATATATTACTTCAACTTCCTCGGTCGAATCCAGAATATCTTTTGCTTCCTCAAACGGGAGTGACAACCCTGTGTATATGATTATTTTGGTCATTTTATCAAACTCTCAAGAATCTGTATCCTGCCCTTGTCGGATCAATTGCATACAATTCCATTTCCGGGATAACTACACGCACTACGCTGACATCGATTTCTGGTCTGGTCAAATCGGTGTATAAAATCTTGCTGATTTCGTTTGCCATCAGTTCATCCTTAACTATATTTATGTCTTCGGTAATCGAGGATGTTGATTTGTTTTCAATCGAATCGAGTTTAATCTGTTCATCTTCTTGTCTGAAATAAAACTTGTTGATTCTTTTCATTCTCTCATAACCTGCTTCGCGTGCAAAATCGGCACGAACTGTATCTTCACGAGCTCCATTGATTTGAGTTGCCCTGCTTTGTGCCACTTCAGTGAGTGCCCTCAATATCGCAACTTCAGGGTCCAGATGTGTGCCTATGCCTAATGTTAAAAGTCCGGCATCTTTTGTAACTGTATCGTCAGCGGATGCAGCTATTGTTGGAATGTTGATGTCTGCTGTAAAATCCATCAGTTTAATCTTGATGCCTTCACTTTCAAATTTGGCTATAATCTCGTTTATTGTATCGCTTTCAATGCTGTCCAAATCAATTTGTGCATAATTTTTATGTGTCAGTTCAAAGATGCTCCATGCATCGCGTTCAATCACTTCAAACATCCCATGAAGGATTGCCTCTTGCAAAACATTTCCTGATGCAAGGCCGTTTGTGTTTGATTTGAATAGGCTTTGGACATTGTTTTCATGAGTATACGGGTGAAAAATTGCATTGGTAGGTATATAAAAATCACTATCTGAAATCAAATCATGGGTTATACTCCATTCGAGTGAAATGTCTGACATATCTTTTTTTTCAAATTCCTTCGGAAGATTCAGCAATTTAGGATCAATATATTCTCCATATTCATGAATTTCGCTGACGGTTGCTACAATGGTTTCATCACTTTCTTGTCTTTCGGCAGAATACCTTTCAAATCCTTCCATCATTGCTGAGGCTTTGGCATGGTCTTTTGTAATGCCTTTACCTCCGTAAACGCTGACTCCTCCGTATTCGGCAGTGGGTCTTATGGCAGTATAGACTGGAAGGCCGACCCTATCCAAATCGGTGATGTCTGCAATACGTGTTATTCCGGCAGTCTTTAATTTTTCCTTATTTATTTCAATAGTCTTTTTAGGAGCTATAACTCTATGAGTTCCTTTAAAATATGTGAGTTCTTCAGTCATTTTTAAAATCCTATAATTAGTCTAACAATGTTTTCAACACCTATGGTCATGGATGCCAAGGTCAATACTCCGGCTATTGCGATTGTAATAATCCAAATTCCGACATTCCATCTTAATACTTTGGACCCGTCCAGATTTCCAATTGGGAGCAGGTTGAATGCAGCTAAAAAGCTGTTGATTGAATATCCTGTTGCACAAATGATAAATATCAACAATGATGTCTCAGATGTAAATGCTGATTTATAAACGGATACTGCTACGGCCAAAAATGCCAATGCAAGGATAATATTGACAATTGGACCTGCAATAGATATTTTACCGTTTATTTCATCTGTCATGTAGTTTGCATAGGTATAGACAGCACCTGGTGCTGCAAATACGAATCCGAAAAATGATGTTACAAGCGCAAATATTAATCCTTGTGGCCATAGTTTAAATTCCGCCCAGTAACCGTATTTCATTGAAACGAATTTGTGTCCTAGCTCGTGCAAAATAAATCCGAGACCTACGCCAACCATAACAATCGGTAGCATGTTGAGTATTCCATTTGCGTCCCTTCCAACATTTGCAATTGAAAAACAAAGTGAAATGACGAAAAATGCAATTAACAAATCTCTTATTTCGCTAGTTGTAAATTTAAACATAATGTTAAAATATCTAATTTGACTTTAATAAAATTATCTTTTTATAATACTTTTTTTAAATAATTACTTATGGACATGCATATTGAAAACATTCAAAATGATTTGAAAAACGATGATATTCAGGCTTATCTGCTCACTCAGTTTACAAATGTGGAATACATTTCGAATTACAAGCCGACCAGTTTCGCATTTTGTGTGATTAAAGAAAATCCGATAATCTATGCATCTTCAATGGATATGGAAATTGCAAAAAACAATTCCATCATTGAAGTGAGGGAATACGAATCATTTGAGACAATGAATGAAGAGCTTAAAAAAGAGGGCATTAAACGCCTTGCAATTGAGCCGAGCCTGCCTTATGGCACATATGAAAAACTACGGGATGATTTTGAGATTGCCTCAAAGACATATGTCGACAAACAGAGAATGATTAAAACGCCTCGTGAAATAGAAAACATCGCAAAGGCAACTGAAATCGCCCAGAAATCATTCATGCAATTGGACATTTTAAACAATAAAAATACTGAGAAGGAAATAGCTTTTGATCTTGTCAGATTCATGATTGAAAACGGTGCCGAGAAGGAATCGTTTGACACAATCGTAACAAGCGGAGCCAATTCAAGCCTTCCTCATGCGATTCCTCAGGGTAAAAAATTAGGCCAACCTATTTTAATTGATTGGGGTGCTAAATATAATGGGTATTGCTCTGATAATACTCGTACAATGGTTTATGATGAGTTTCAGCATGAAATCTGGGATATTGTAGCGGAAGCCCATGACAAAGCAATCAAAGCCATAAAACCTGGGTTTAAATGCAGCGAAATAGACATGATATCCCGCGATGTCATATCAGAATATGGGTATGGGGACAATTTCATCCACTCAACAGGTCATAGTCTTGGCTTGGATATTCATGAAACACCTGGTTTTTCACCCCGCGATGATACCGTGATTGAAGAGGGCATGGTGATTACTGTTGAACCTGGAATATATCTTGAAGGAAAGTTTGGTGTCCGTCTGGAGGATACGGTATCCATTTCAAAAAAAGCGAATGTCATTGGCGATTTGCCGTTAAATATTGTATAATTTAAAAAAAGAAAATTGAGTAATTGGTTTATTTGCCAATTACTTCTCCGATTAATTTTTCATTTGGAGCATCAATTTGCACTAATGTACCGTTATCAATGTAAACGAATACGCATCTTCCAGTGTCTTTTTGTTCAAAGAGACCTTCTTTGGATGAAATATTTTTCTTAACGGTGTTTCCTTGAGGAGTTAAATCTATTGATTTGGTTGGAACGAAGTCTGTAACAGTAATGTTGTCAGTTCCGTTTTCCATAACAATACGTGCAACTTCACATTGAATTCCGTTAAAATCGCCTGTTTGATTGTTTAAGGTTAAGTTTTCATTAATTGTAAATCCTGCAGGATTGTTAATTGAAGCGGCACAAACCATACCTGCTGTACAAAGTGCAATTAACACTAAACTTATTGCAAATATTTTTTTAAAATTCATAATATCATTTCATTTTTTTTAACAATAAATTATTTATTGTCAATTAATCATTTTTTATGATATATAAATGTTGAATTGAATAATTAAAGAAACTGCTAAATGAATCATGTTTTTATATTTCAAATCATAATATCTTATTATGAACCGGATTTTAGAAATAGTTGAAAAGTACTTTTTTTTAATAATTGTGGCGGCAGTAATAATATCTTTAACTTATCCAAATTCATTTAAATGGGTTTTAGGTAAAGTTGCTGGTTTCAATACTATTGATTTGCTTTTAGGTGTCGTGCTTTTTGGAATGGGTACAACATTGAAACCGGAAAATTTCGTTAAAGTATTCAAAAGTCCCAAGGAGATTTTGGTTGGAATTTCTGCTCAATATCTTATAATGCCTCTTTTGGCTTTTGCAATTGTTAGCCTGTTTTCCCTTGATGCAGGTTTGACCGTTGGCCTTATTCTGGTGGGCTGTGTTCCTGGGGGGACCGCTTCTGATGTCATAACATTTCTTGCAAAAGGGGATTTGGCATTGTCAGTTTCATTAACTGCAGTATCTACGGTAATTTCTCCGATTTTGACTCCTCTTATTGTATTTCTGTTAATTGGTAATCATATTCCATTCAACCCTACAAGCATGTTATTGTCCATTGTTCAGATTGTAATTGTTCCAATTGCATTGGGTTTGGCCCTAAATTACAAATTTCCACAACTATGTGATAAGCTAAATGATTATCTTCCCGCTTTCTCTTCAATTGTGGTCTGTCTGATTGTGGCAGGCGTAATTGGTGCAAACAAGCAGGCCATAGTCACATCATTTGGAATAGTGATATTTATTGTTATTCTGCAATACTTTGCCGGAATGCTTCTTGGATTTGTTGCAGGATATCTGGCTGGAATGGACAGAAAACAAATGATTACTCTTGCAATTGAGATTGCATTTCAAAATTCCGGTCTTTCCACAAGCCTTGCAAAGACACACTTCCCTAGTTTGACTCAGGCCACCGTTCCGGGAGCTATTTATTCGGCCTGGCAAAATCTTGCAGGGTCAATATTGGCTTATTTCTTCAAGAAGTACATTTCGGATTAAACTGGTGATTTGATTTTGTTATATCCTTCAATGATGAATTTGATGATATAAATCAATGAGATTACTGTAAATATTCCTAGAATTATCATTCCAATTTGGGAGTGAAAAGCAAGTTCGATGTTTGGAATATGAGAAACGGCCATTGAAAGCAGATTATTAAGCATATGCAATGTAATCGGCACAAGGATATTGTTGCTTATTAAATATGCAATGCACATTACAATTCCAAATATAAATGATGATATTTGGGCTTCGATGGGGTGAAATAGACTGAACAATATTGAAGTTAAAATAATTGATAAAACTAATGGAATTCTTTTATTTATTCTGTTCAGCAAAATTCCCCTGAAAACAAGTTCTTCACAGGCAGGACCTAAAATAACACTAAATAAAAAATCAACTCCTATGAAAACGAATCCTGAAGATGCAATTTCCATAGATTTGAAAATATAATATTCAGAAGGAAACATTTCACTTGACAGCAGTCCTAAACCCAGAGCGAAAACATAGCCCGCAATTCCCAACAGGATCCATGTCTTAAATGGGATTGTGGAAAACAGATTTGTTGCACAGTTTTTCAGTCCGGTTAAGTTATTCCTGGTTCTGAAAAGAACATAAATGATTGGAATAATTTCAAGCCATTCCAGACCTACTTCTAAAAATCCAATTAGGAATATGGATAAAACTCCTATGCCAACTAACTCTAAAATCCTTATTTCCTTAAGATTGTCGTTAAAGGATTTAATTAGTTCTTGATTCATTGATATTCTATTCTTTTTTAGAATTTAAATATTTTTAGGCTTTGATTCCATTGAAAAGAATGTCATAGAACTTGTCTGCGTATTGTTCCATTTCATGTTTAGGGGTTCTGCCGTATATTCTCCATAGCATTAATGAATGGAAAATGATGTCATAGCAGATTACTGCCAGTATGTTTGCATCAACATCTCTAAGTTCTTTTTGTTTGATTTTTGTGCTGAAAAATTCCCACAGTTTACCGAGAACTGCATCAGACATTATGGTAATCAGTTGGTTTCTGTCATCTTCTTCGTTGACATCAGCAAGTGCTACTTTCAATATCTTGACATCCTCTTGTGGAGTGCTCAGTAATCCTTCAAAAATACGTTTGAAGTATTCTTCAACACTGTTGTTTTCTTCAAAAGAAAACACGCTTTCCAGCTGTTTGGTGAAAGTGTCTATATAGTATTTTTTCATGGTGTTTATCAGGTTTTGTTTATTTTTAAACTTCCTAAAAATAGTCACTTCATTCACACTGGCTTCGGTAGCTATTCTTTTTGTTGTTGCCTTTTCAATACCTTCACTTTCAATGATATTAAAAGTGGCTTTTAAAATCTTTTCTTCTGTGCTCCCTTCTTCAATTTTCATAAGTAAATTTTATTTTTTAATATAATTAATAGTTAACTATTATTTTAACATTTTTTAGAAAATTCGTAAAAGTATGTTAGTTATATGAATATTGTCCAATTTTTAATTTTAACATTATTCATGCGAAAATATCTTAAAAATAAAATTAAAAAATTAATTCTAAACAGTTGTGTGTGGTTGAATCGCTAAATAATATAAAAAAAGAAAAAAAAGTATTGAATTAACAATACTTTAGAGTTATACTAGATTTCCTTGTTCATCTATAACTGGCTGATTGTTTTTTACATCCCAAATGTTTGCACCGTCATTTTGACCACCGATTATTTTTCCATTTGCATCATAGAAGACATCTAAATCGGCATCATAATAACTTTCCATATCTGAAGCTAGTGGAGCTCCACCTTGACCGGTTTGGTTGGTGCTGTATTCTACAGTACTTGCAGTAGAGTTTTGTTCTGTTTGGGTTGTTTGAGTGGATGTACCTTCTTCAATTGTAATTGTTTTTTCAGCTGAACATCCGTTGTATTTGTCAGTTCCGTTAAATGTTACTTTAACTTTGTGCTGTCCGGTTGGTTCATCACTTAATTTTAAAAATGCATGTCCGTTAGCATCAGTCAGCACTGTATAATTTTCTGTTTGTCCGTTAGCATCATATGCGATAGAAACTTTTTCATTTTTAATTACATTTCCTTGCGCATCTTTAAGTTCAACTTGTATGCTGTCTCCATTTTTTAAAGTGTCTTGGCTTAAGAAATTAATTTGTGTGTTTAGTTTACCGTTTTGAGTTTGTGCTGGTTGCGTAAGTACAAAAGCAGCCACAACTGCAATGATTATTACAATCAATATAGCTATAATGATATTTTTATTCATTTTCATCCCTCTTATTTAGAAATAGTCCAAATATCAATTTTGTCTTTTTTTTATGACTTTATCCATTTTTTTATATAATATTTAAAAATATGGATTGTTTTTTATTTATTTATTAAATGGCATATAAGTGTTTTTGAATGTAAGCGCTTTCTTACATATTATTCTACAAAATCACATATTGAACCCTCTTTTGTATAGTATTGAGAATTCAAGTTTTGTAATGTGTCGGGTTATTTATTTATTTCAATATTTTTTAATCTTTGATTTAATGTGTGATATGAAAATTTTGAGTTTTATATTATTAATTAAAAATAATTATGTTTTCACTTCGTAAAATTGATTTTGAATACAACCAATACCTTATATGGTTTAAAATTTAATATTATTTCATGAAATTTAAAATATTAAATGATTTGGCATTAATTATGGACAATATTGTTCCAGATAAGTATTTATCTAGGTTGCAGGAATTTTTATTGAGTGGTGCAGTTTTTACAGATGCAAGTCAGGTTTTATCGATACTTATTGTTTTCATTTCATTAGGTGAAATCATAATTTGTGTATTGATTTTTACATTGGACTTGCCATTGTCTGTTGTTATCATTCCGTTTTTCAGTATTCCTGGACTTTTTACATATGTTGTTGTCCAGCAGGAGCGGAGAGCTCAGGAAATTGAGCGTACTGCCCCGGACTTTTTAAGACAATTGGCTTCAATGCTTCAAGTCGGGCTCAGTTTTGAAAATGCAATGGAGGACATGTCCCAATATGGGGATGGGCCGATGTACGATGAAATGAGACGTACGATCATTGAAATCCGGATGGGCCGTAATTTTGATGAAGCGTGGAGGGCAATGAGCAAACGTTTGAAATCAAAAGAACTGGAAAGGGTTTTTAACATTATTTTGGATGGTCGTAAAAGTGGATCTAGTGTTTCGAATGTGCTTTTGGATGTTTCAGATGATTTAAGAGATTTGATGGCGCTAAAACGTGAGAGAAAATCTTCGGTAATGATGTCGGTGATGTTTTTGATGATTTCGGCTATTGTGGCAACGCCATTTGCGATTGGTATGGTAAGCGTTTATTCTGAATTCATGCAGAATTATGGCATGGAATCGGAGATAATTTTCACGGCACCGATTGCGGGTGAAATTTATTTAATCATACATTCGGTTTTGGTCGGTTTTATCATTAGTATTATAATGTATGGTGAATTCAAAAAAGGAATTAAATTTTCATTGCCTCTGGCGGTGGCATCTTTTGGAATATTCTATTTCATATCCACGTTTGGGGCAACATTGCTTATGGGGGGATTTTAATGGATGATACTGCTCAAACTTCTGCAGAATTCATATTGTTGTTTGGAGGGATACTTGTTGTGGTATTGCTTGTAATTTATATGTACAATAATTATATGAACGATTTAGGAAATGAAATTGCATCAAACGAGGTCAGACAATTCAATAATGCTTTAGGTAATCTTAATAAATATTTCAATTAATTTTCATTGGAAATATTAAAAATAATTTTTTTGTCTTAAAATGTTTTAATACTTTATTTTTTCTTTTTTTAAGGGCATTGTAACATTTTTTAACTTAATATTTAAATACTATTATTTATAAATTATACTTATACTCTTTGGAGTTTATTTTAATAAATTAAACAATAGGTGAACAAACATGGAATTAGGCGAAATTTTTACTGATGCTTTAGCATACCCATTCCAAAATATCATGGCTTTAATCCTTTATCTTGTATTGGGTATTATTTTAGGACTTGCTGTTGGAGGAACTGCTTTCGGTATATCTGCAGGTGTTGCCGCTGAAAATGTATTTGCAGTTTTAGGAACTGGAATTATTGGAATAATTATTGCTCTTATCCTTGGATTTGTTATTTCAGGTTATCAATTGGATATAGTTAAATATGGAATTAACAGGGATTCTTCTGCTCCTGGAATTGATATTATTAGACAATTCGTCAATGGGGTAAAATTGTTTGCAGTTCAAATTGTATATTACTTAATTCCAATCATAATTGGTGCTATTTTAGCTGTAATCTTCCAACACTGGTTATCTGGTTTATTAACTTTCATTGTAACTGTAGTATTTGCATTGGCAGCATCCATGGCTCAATGCAGATTAGCTAAAACCGAAGATATTGGTTACGCTTTAGCAATTGGTGATGCGATTGGTGATATCTCAAGAGTTGGATTTATCAAACTCCTTTTATTCATTATAATCGTATTTGTTATTGCTTTTGTTTTAGCAATGATTGTTGGTTTCATCGGTCAATTGAATCAATATGTTGGTGGAATCCTATTAGGTATTTTAGGAGTTTACCTTACCTTCTTTACAGCTAGAGCAACTGGTTTATTATACTCAGGAGTATAAATAAACCTTCTTTTTTTCTTTTTTTTATATCATCTGTTTTGCATAATATTCAGTATGGTCTTTTACTTCATATTTTGAACAGGTTGCTAATTTATAATCTCCAATATCAAATAAATTGAATTTTAAATTATCCTTATCATTTTTAAGAGTTATTTCATCACCAATAACTATTTCAAAGCTATCCAAATCAAGATTGAATCCCAAACCGGTATATTTCATGTAGCTTTCCTTCAAAACCCAGTAGTTGAAAAATTCATCTGAAGGATTATCGGATTTCATTATATTTTCATATTCCTTGTTGTAGAAGTAATGTCTGGCTATGTTTAAATCAATTAAAGGGTCATTATATTCGACATCAACACCAACTTCAACATCGGATATTGCGCAAGCAACAATTTTGCTTGAATGGCTTAAATTAAAATGAATATCTTTATAGTTGGAGATATATGCTTTGCCATATTTTTCAGTTTTAAAGATAGGATCGGTTATATTTTCTTCATCAAGCAATTTCTTTAAAAGCAGATATGCTCCTGCACTCAATTTCTTATCTTTAACAAATCTAAAATTGTCCACTTTCTGTTTTCTTGTCTTTGGCAAAAGTTCATAGGCTTTCGCCAGATCCAAATCATCCACATTGCAATAAGCTAATTTAATCATGATTGTTCCTTAGTATTATCAGTGTCATATCGTCAAATTGTTCTGAATCTCCGGTGAAATTATGGATGTCGTCTGATAATGCTTGAATTGGATTTTTGCCGTTATATGAATTGAAGAAGTTCGCAAGTCTTTCTTCACCATACATTTCATTTTCATAATTGTTCGCATCGGTTATTCCGTCTGTGTACAATATTATTTCATCGGATAAGATTACCTCTTCTTTTTCATACTCAAAATCCTCTAGAATTCCTAAAACAACTCCGCTTTCTATTTCTAAATATTTGTATTTGTTGTCTTCTCTAATCAGTGGGGGGTTGTGTCCGGCATTTGAAAATGTTATTGTTTTTGAAGATTTATTGTAAACTCCAAGCCATAATGTTATAAACATTGATTCGGAGTTGTTTTTACATATTTGGTTGTTGAGCAGATACAATATTTTGGATGGATCCCTTTCGGTATTGAATAACTGTTGTATAATGGTTTGTGTTATTGTTGCAAGCAGTGCGGCAGGCACACCTTTTCCTGATGCATCACCGATTACGATTGCCAGATTATTTTTGTCAATTTCATAATAGTCGAAAAAGTCACCTCCAACTTCCTTTGCAGGATGGCTGTATCCGTCAATGGCATATTCGTTTGTTATAATTGGTTCAGTCGGAAGGTTTGACTGTTGGATTTTTCTTGCAATGTCCAGTTCGGCTTCAATCCTTTCTTTTTCACTTTCAATTTCACGGATATTTTCGATATAATAATTGTTATAGGTAATTAGTTCAGTATGGCTTCTAGCCAAAGTTCCTATTTCATTGTTTTCATTGATATAGTTTGAATAGATGTTCAGCAGCCCATCAGATTCGATTTTTTGATTTTTGTGAATGAATTCATTAATTTCAGAAAAGGATGAAATGGGCGTAATAACTCGGTTTTCAATATATCTTAAAATATTTTGCCCTGGAATGAAGAAAATAATGACTATAATATCTGCCAGAACAAGTATCGGAGCAGTAGGGAAAAGCATATTTATTGCTCCAAAATCCATCAGGTAAATATTGTTCAATAAAAAAGATAAAAATATTGCCACAAGCACAATAATTAGGGTAGTTGCAAGAAATATATTCATTATTTTTTGTGAAATTGAATTTTCGTTTATTGATTTTACTTCGCCTACAAGTGGTTTTGTCAGATACGCATATAATAGTAATGCATACAGTATTAATGTTATTTCAATTATTTCGGGTCCTGTAGGCAGAAACAATAATGATCCGCTAACTATTGTGAGAGGGATTAATAAATAAGATATGATTTTGTAATGTTTTTCATTGAATTTTCTTTTGGATGTTTTTGGAATGTGTATGAAGTCAATTTTTTTAGATATCCATATGCTGATTATACCGAAAATAAATGATATGTTGATGAAGTTGATTAAATAGTCAGTAGCTATTAAATATTCCATTTCGGAATCGGACAATATAATGCCTATGATATTTCCATGCAGGAAGCTGTATAATATTGCACAAATTAATAAATCTACTATAAAAAGATATAACTGGTATGAATTATTTAAAGAGGGTTTGGTAATTTCATGCTTTCGATTTAAACCGGTGTACCAGATTTTATATGCTAAAATTGAAATGCCAAAAGAAAAAATCTCAGATACTAGAGTTTCGATTGGAGTATATCCGTTTATCAAATCACAAATTGAATTTGCAAGTGTTGATCCAAGAGCACCATATGGGCCAAAAAGAAGTCCTGAAATGAATATTATTCCTACATGTGGTGAAAAGATTCCGAAATCCCAATTGCTCATAAAAATCTGGGAACCGAGATTAATCACAATCATAAGAATAAATGGTATTATTATTTTTTTCAATTTGGCATTCATAATTCCACTTTTTTTAATAACTGTCATTCTCGTTATTTATCGGGCGGTGTTATCTTCGACCCAACATTTTTTTAAAATAAAATTTAATCGGCATATATTAATTATTTTTACTGATTTTTAAATTTTTGTATATAAATGAAATTATTTAATATATTGGCATTTTGTATAACATTATATAGTTCGCAAACTAATTAATTATTATAATTAAACTATTTAGGTAATTATATGTCAAAGTCATTTATTGCAAAAATTGAAGAAATTATTTTAAAATTTACCAAACCGGATTATATGGATTCACAAGAGAAAATAGATGATTTTTTAGCTAACAAACATGAATCCAATAAACCTATTAAAAACAGTTTTCATAGTTTTGATTTTAATGGAATGCAGGTTTTTACCTTTGGCGAAAAAGGGGCTAAAAATACGATTGTCTATGTCCACGGCGGAGCTTATGTAAATGAAATCAACTGGCAGCATTATATATTCTGCTTGTTGATGTCCCGAAGATTGGATGCATATGTGCTCGCACCGGTTTACCCGTTGGCTCCTCACCACAAAGCTGCGGAATCTTTTAAAGCAATCTCTGACTTTTATGAAAATCTAATTCAAAATCATAGAAACATCACTTTGATGGGAGACTCCGCCGGAGGGGGTTTTGTCCTGTCGTTCTGTCAATACCTAAAAACAATAGACCTTCCTCAACCTGACCACATCATCACTTTTTCACCTTGGGTTGATATCTCTATGAGTAACCCTCCATATGACAATGAAAATGACCCTATTTTAGGTGAAATAGGTCTTAAAGAAATAGGAAAATCCTGGGCGGGGGATTTGGATGTGAAGGATTATCGCGTAAGCCCTATTTTTGGGGACAGTTCCGGCCTTGCAAAGATGCTGATTTTTGCCGGTGAAAATGAAATATTTTACAAAGACATCAAAAAATATGTTGAAAAATTAAAACGTGATGGCATTGATGTTCGTTTCATAACTGGTGAAGGGCTGTTCCACATATATCCTTTATTTCCAATGCCTGAGGCAAAAAAAGCGTTTAATGAAATAAAAAATGAGATAAGATGATTATCTCATATAAAGTATGTATTTTCCAAATCTCGGAATTCTATAAATTAGTATTGTTCCGGCATAGCTGAAGAATATCAATAAAACCCACAAGATTAAAGCTTTAACTGGTTCTGTATATGGTAAACTGGATGCTAGTGGGAGCAATGGGATTCTAAAGAGGTTATGCACTAAGAATACTGCAAAAGAATATTTTGACAATACTTTGATGATATTATAGTGTCTAACGCTTTTCATTCTGGAACACAATTCAAATAATGCAAATGATCCGACCAGGATGAATGGGAATTCATACCATAATGCAAAGCTGTATCCTCTAAGGTATGTGTAGTATTGGAACAGGACACAGATGATAAAAGAGATTATTGCTAAAGCTCCCATGGCTTTACTTGAATATTTCTTGAAGAAGTTTTTCTTAACCAGGTATCCCAAAATAATGTATATTCCGTATACTCCTCCACTGAATCCTAAACTGAATTGTATGTTAAGTCCTTGAATACCTTGTATGTCCAGTAGAAGTGATATGAATGGTACAATAAATGCTAAAACTGAGAATACCACTAATGCTGAGTTTATAGTTCCTTCATCAAAGTTTTTAAGGGCCGCTGCAACAAAAGGCATCGACAGATACATTCCTATAATCATCGGCATATACCACATGTGGCTGAACAGAAGGTTTCCTCCCTCTACAGGATTTATTGCCTGTGAGTTGAATGTAACGAACTGCAGGCTGAGTGCATAAATCACTGACCAGATAATGGTAATAATAATCAGTTCTTTACAGTTGTTTTTCCAGAATTTTTTAGTTTTCGCATCGTCATAGGACCTATCAAGTAACAGATAACCAGTAATCATTAAAAAGAACGGAACTCCTATACGGCCGATAAAAAGAGATATGAACTGAAAAATTCTTGAATAAGTTCCAAAGTTCATAGTAGCATCGGACTGAATAATGTAAATTCCATCAGTTGCATGAATGTATAGAACTGTAAGAATAGCTATGGCACGTACAAGGTCAATCCATTCGATTCTAGTTTTTGTCATTAAAAATTTTCTCCATTGTTTATATTAACATATTTTGTTGTTAATTTAAATAAATATTTTGATAATAATTAGAAAAAGTGCAAATAATTTTAAATTCTTTTAAACTCTGATGATGGGTAAATATTTTTCAAAAAAATAAGAGATGTAGATGGGATTCATCTACTTAAATTTGATTATTTTTTCTTATATGCAATTGGTATGAAAATTGCAGCTATTGCAGCTAAAACCAATGCGATTGGCAAACCGGTATTTCTAAGTGTATGATTGGTTTGCTCTTTTTTCACGGGTTTTTTAACAGCATTTTCTTTTTCAACTGTGGATACTACTTTGGTTGTTGTAGTTGTGGTTGTTATTTCTTCAGTTGTTTCTTCTGTCTCATCATCGGTTGAGTTTGAATCGTCTGTTGAATTATCGGTTTGGTTATCTGAAGAGTTTGTTGTTTCAGGTATTGTATCATCAACAGATATGTTTTGTGTAACAGGTGTTTCACTGACATCAGTTTGTTCTACAGGATTTTCATTCTCGGTTGCTCCCAATATGCCTGTATTAATTTTGGCAGCAATGACAAAACCGTCATTTGCGTTTCCGCTTTTTTTGATTTGATAATTTGAAATGTCATTGACTTGAATAGAATAGTCACCATTACTGTCCTGGTTTTCAAAAGTAGCTGACCAGGAATTTGATGCATTTAGTTTACTGGTTTCAACAACTATTCCGTCTTTGATAAGACTTACAACAACTTCTGCAGGCCTATCACTTGAGCTTGTGTCATCCCATGAAATTTTCACATTAATGCCTTGCCCATTATCGGATGCTGATACGAATCCGATGGATGCCAAAAGAAATGCTGCAATAAACAATGTTGTTATTAATTTTTTATTCATTTTTCAACACCTTTATAGGTAATTGGTATTATCACACTTTAAAAATATAAAATTTGTGTTAAATGTTAATTGTTACATCAATGTCTTATTGCTCCAACAATCCAAGGCAACACTATTGAAACCAAGCAGCTTATCAGTATTGCTGGAGGATATGCGAAATAGCCAATTATCATACCTATAACTACTAAAATGAGGGTAGTGAGGATTAAGTGATTATTATCAATAGCAAGTTGCAGTGCAATGTTTGCAGGATCTGACTGCTTAAGGAATTCAAAGATTAATTTGGACAGAATTCCGGTTACAATGAAACTTAGTCCGTAGAGGAATTGTGGAAAGAACACATAAAAGTTCTCGGCAACGAAAGTTGTCAGATAAGGCAGTAGTGAAAACACAAGCAATGTGATTCCCATTGTCCAGATGACCTTGTAGTCTACTTTGTTTACTAAAGCGAAAGTGTTGTTGTTTATGTTCCAGAAGTTAAAGCAGACCAGGAAACTTATAGCATAGATTATAAATTCATATTTCAATTCGAACAATGCTTCCCAGCTTCCATTTGATGCTAATGGTATTTCCAAAACGATGATTGTTATGATAATGGCTAGAATGGCATCAATCAATGCTTCAAACCGATCACTCTCCATTGCCATCACCTCTGACAAGTTTTCCAATGACAATCCATAAAATGATTGAAATTAAACATGAAACATAAATTCCGGGAATAAAAACAGTGTAGGTAAGGATAAACCCGATAATCAGAACTATACTTGGAATATTCAAGTAGTATGAGTCATTATTCAGGTTTTGCAATTCCTTGTTGTAGGGATTGCTTTTATATACTTCACGAGTAGCCAAAGTATTCAATATATGGGTTATGATAAAAATCACTCCGAACATGGTTTCCGCCGGAATTGAATACACGTTTTTTGCAAGCCATATTGTAAAGTAAGGTAAAAGTGAAATTACAAATGTCATTACTCCATAAATCCACACGGCAGTGTTGTTGAGTGTCTCAACTGCATGGAACAGATTGTGGTTTGCATACCATATGTTGAATAAGATTAAAAAACTTATTGCATAAGCAATTAGCACATTTTGCATTTCCAAAAGCCCTGCTAATGTAGGAACAGAAGGTTGAGCAAGTTTCAAAACCAAAACTGTCATTATAATTGCTAAAATTGCATCAAAAAAAGTTTCAAATCTAGTTGTTTCCATAGTATATTATTTTAATTTTAAGATATAAAATAGTTATAGGTGATTATAATGGACATGTTAATTGGCGGAAAACACATTTCAGCGGATGACTTGGAAGAAGTTAAAAACCCCTTCAATGGAGAAGTAATCGATACAATTCCTATTGCACACTTGCAAGTTGCACAACTTGCAATTGATGAGGCCAACAGGGCAAAGCCAAAATTGCAGGAAATGTCCGCTTTTAAGGTTTCAAATAAACTCTTCAATGTTGTTGAAAAACTGAAAGAAAAAAGAGAAGAATTTGCAGAACTGCTGACATTGGAAGTCGGAAAGCCAATCAATGAATCATTGGTTGAACTTGACAGGTCAATTGAAACACTTAAACTTGCAGCTGAAGAAGCAAAAAGAATATATGGCGAAAGCGTACCATTGGATGCGGGACTCAACGGTAAAGGGTTTTTTGCATTCACACAAAGGTTGCCGTTAGGTGTTGTTGCAGCAATCACTCCATTTAACTATCCTTTAAATTTAACAATCCATAAAATCGCTCCGGCAATTGCATGTAAAAATACTGTAATCGTAAAACCGCCAACTGAAGCGCCGTTGACAGTCATGAAATTCTGTGAACTGCTTAATGAAGAGTTTCCGGAGGGTGTTGTAAATACCGTAACCGGATACGGTTCGGAAATTGGTGATTACCTTGTATGCTCTCCCGAAATTGATAAGATTTCATTTACCGGAAGTGTAACAACAGGTTTGATGATTTCACAAAAGGCAGGGATGAAAAAAGTCACACTTGAACTTGGAGGTAATGACCCGATGGTGGTTCTTAAAGACGCAGATATTGGCAAGGCCGTTAAAGGAGTAATCAACGGAGCATTTTTAAATGCAGGCCAGGTCTGCATGGGTGTTAAAAGAATCATTGTTGAAGATGAGATTGCAGACGAGTTTGCAGAAAAATTAGTGGCTGAGACTGAAAAACTCATTATGGGCGATCCTTCAGATAGCAAAACCACTCTTGGAACATTGATTTCAGAAAAAGCAGCAATACAGGTTGAAACATCCGTAAATGATGCTGTTTCAAAAGGTGCTAAGATATTGGCTGGTGCTAAACGTGATGGTGCATTTTACGAAGCAACAGTAATTGACAATGTCGCACCGGATATGGATTTGGTTGTGAGGGAAACTTTTGGGCCTGTAGCACCAATCATTCGAGTAAAATCTCTTGATGAAGCTATTGAAGTGGCAAACGATACTGAATATGGTCTTCAGGCAGGTGTGTTTACCAATGATTATTCCAATGCAATGAGATGTGCTCAGGAAATTGAGGCAGGAACAGTATTTATAAATAAACAATCCACATTCAGGACAGACAACATGCCTTTCGGCGGATTTAAGAGCAGCGGTGTTGGAAAAGAAGGAATAAAATATGCTGTGGATGAAATGACAAAAACAAAATTAATAGGTTTGAATTTAAGGTAGATATTCCTATATTCAAATCATTTTTTTTTAAATTCGAGCCATGAATTAAATTTATATTATTTGACTTTGAACCACCCCACCCTAAGAGGGTGGGGATTCCTGAATTTTTTTTCACTTAATAGGTTAATTAAGTATTTTTCAGGCTATCCCCGTTGAACCAGCGGTTTAATATATTAATTGCGGCATTTACGTCTCTATCGAGTATTT
>NZ_JAZQIJ010000052.1:0-1509 GCF_045541095.1 Methanobrevibacter sp. | reverse complement strand
GTTTAATTGATGCAGAGATGGATAAGATTGAATTAGCTACTAAAATGACTAATTGGAGTTATGCTGTAATTAAAATCAGAGTTTATGAAAAATTGCCTTGTGTGATTGAAGCGCTTCAAGAAGCAGAAGGTATTGTTAGCGTAAAGGAAATCTCTGACCCTTATTCAAATATTCAAATTTCATTTAAGCCAAGTATGCTTGAAAAGAGTATAAGTAACATCATTTTGGAAAAATGTGATGTAAAATCTGAAATTACTGAAAGTAAATTAAGACAATAATCAAGGGGCTGTTAAATTGGCAATTGACATTAAGCGTCATAAGGAAAAGATGAATCGGGATGAACCTGAAATCAAGCTAGTTCCTTTTATTGACATTTTATTTACTTTACTTATCTTTTTAGTGGTGACCAGTACTTTCGGTGCTGCATCTGTTACTGGTGATGACACTGGAACAGGCACTGGAAAGCCAAATATGACTGACACTACTGGAGATGCAGAATATTATTTGCTGCCGGTTGCAGGACTTCAGAAAGTTGTTGTAAATGGAGTAGATATGTCTTCTGAGATAAGAGGAAATGCTATTGGTGTTCATGCAAGAGTGCTTGACCAAGGTGATGTTCAGATTAAAACGAGCGAACATGCGATATATATTCAAGCGCCTTCTGGAATGAGCCCTCAAGAGGCAGTTCATAGTCCAGAATGATTTTAAATTTTATTTATTATTTCAATTTTTTAATTTTTTCAAATTTTTCATATTTTCATACTTTAAAATATGATTTTTCATTTTTTATTTTTTTAATTTATAAATTTTAAATTTTTAAATTTTTAAATAATTAATCTTATAGTTAATTGGGGTAAAACAATGTATTTAGGCAGAATTATTTCAGCAGGAAAAACAGAAGACGGAAAACCATATGTTGCTTATAGGGTTTCAAGCAGATCTTTTCCAAACAGACAAGTAAAGGTTCTTGAAGATGAAGCAGCTATCATTCCAAAGGAAGGATTTGAAACTGATATTTTCAAAAACTCTTATATCGCTTATGATTGTGTAAAAACAGTAGGTGACATTGCTATTATTTCAAACGGTTCCCAAACCAATCCTATTGCAGATAAGATAGCTATTGGAATGAACATTAGGGATGCAATGGCATATTCATTAATCACTATGGATTATGAAAAGGATGATTACAACACTCCAAGAATTGCTGCAGTAGTTAAAGGAAATGAAGATGATTTTGAAGCTTATATTGGTATTGTTACTGACAGTAAAATATTAGTTGAAAAAATAGAAGATGGTAAAGCTCAATTCATTTCCACTTATGAGAAAAACACTCCTGAAGATGTTGTTTTCGCTGCAGAAACTCCTGATGCTGCATGTAAGTTCATTTTCGATGAAGGTGCATTTGCTGAATTTGAAAATCCTGTTTCTTCAGTTGCAGCAATATTTGATGGAAAATGGAAAATTGCTGGTTTCAATCCAGAATAACTCCATTTTTTATTTTTTTAATTA
>NZ_JAZQIJ010000051.1:0-23157 GCF_045541095.1 Methanobrevibacter sp. | reverse complement strand
ATTATCAATAAATTGGTATTAAAAAAATAAACTCATTAAATGTTAATTAACATTTTCAATTAAATTATATGTTCAAACAAAAATGCAAAAATTAGAAAGTATAATCAAGAGAATGAATTAACTAAAAAAAAATAAAAAAAGTTTAGGAAGTAGAATCTTCCTCAACTTCATCAAAATCGACCTTTTCACCTATAATTCTAAGTCCTATAAACATCACTACTACACCAACAGGGATTAAAATGTACCATGGGACACCTAATCCTGCAGGGATGTAACCGAATACTATAGCGATGATAGCGACGAATATCGCATAGTAGATTTGTGTTTGAACGTGGTCAATGTGGTTACAGCTTGTTCCCATAGATGAAAGGATTGTTGTATCTGAAATAGGGGAACAGTGGTCTCCGAAAATCGCACCTGTCAGTACTCCACTTGTACATACGATTGTGAAGCTCATGTCTCCGGTACTTACTGCCCATCCTAAAGGAATTGCAAGAGGCATCAGAATACTCATTGTACCGTAAGCTGTACCTGTTGCAAATGAAATTACCGCACCCAATATGAAAATCAGTGCAGGAACAATGAAGGCAGGAATTGATCCTGAAAGCACACCTACAAGATAGTCAGCGGTTCCGACATCACCGATAACTCCACCGAGTGACCATGCAAGAAGAAGGATTACACCGGTAATAACGATAGTTTTCATACCGCCGATCCATTCGGATATTGCATCTTCGATTGAGAGTATTTTTTCACCGACTGCCATGACTATTGCAACGATGGATGCAAGAAGTGCTGCCTGGAACAGTGCAACGGAAGCGTCTGATGCTGAAAGTGCTTCAAAGATACCGTTGAATGATAATGGAGCTGTTTTCATTAAGGTGATGAGAGCCTGGTCTTCACCGCCTAAAATAGTAGTGTAACCGCTCCAGTAGAATGCAATGAGTGCACCTATAATAAGGGTACCGATTGGTATGATTGCATTCCAGACTGATAATTTGATTCCTTCAACCGGTTTGACTTCGTCAAATCCAGGAGCTTCAGCAACTACAACAGGTTCGTCTTTTTTCCTTGCACGTGCTTTTTGTTCGGCTTTTTTCATCGGACCGAACTCGTATAAGGTCAATGCTGAAATCACAATGAAGATTAAAATAAATATATTATAGAATCTGTATGGAATAGTCTGTAAGAAAATTCCAAATCCAGTTACGTTTGTTGCACCGACAGATTGGAAACCTGCAGCGATCAAACTAATTTCCAAACCAATCCATGTTGAAATGATTGCAATACCAGCTACAGGAGCTGCAGTTGCGTCTACTACAAATGCCAATTTTTCACGGGAAACTCTGAGCTTGTCCATTACAGGTCTCATAATCGGACCTACAATCAGGGAGTTTGCATAGTCGTCGAAAAATACACATAAACCTAAAATCCATGTAAAAAGCTGTGCTTTTCTTGGAGTGTTAGCTCTTTTTGCAAATGCATCTGCAAGAGCTTTTGCCCCACCCATTTTGGTAATCAACTGAATTACTCCTCCGATGAGAAGACATTGGAGGATAATACCTGCATTCCATGGGTCTGCCATACATGAAATGATTTGGGAACCCAGATTGAGGAATGCATTTATGATTGTAGATATAATATTCAAATCATTTGAACATAACATAAATTCTCCCACAAAAACACCAATAAACAGGGACAAAACTGTTTCTTTTGTAATGAATGCTAAAACAATAGCAACAAGTGGCGGTAATAAAGTCAATATCCCGAACCTGACGGAATTGTCTGCGTTAGCTGGTGTTTGTGAAATCCATAAGGATAACAGGAATAGCGCTATTATACTAACAGCAGCTATCAATCCAATTCTAACATTTCTATTCATAATCACACCATTTTTCCTATATATTCATAATTCGTTAAATTAATAAATAAAATTTATAAATATTCAATAGAAAATATCCAATATCTCTGAATATTTTTCATTAAATAAATGTTAAACTTTTATTTCAATGAATTATATACATTATTTTGTCGTTTTTAATATAAATAGTATTATTATTTAATTATTCGAATATTAACGAAACAACAGTTAAAATATACCAATAATTATATACTTTAAAATCAAATATCTTTAAATAGGTGAAAAAATAATGAATAAACTTTATGCATTGCTTATATTTTTGATAATCCTTTATGTCGGAATTAATGTGGGTGCAGACAACATACACCTGGGACCGTCCGATGCAGGAGTTGGTGATGATGCCAGTAATGCAAATGTAAACGCCAGCTTTCCAAAACTCGACAACTTTACCGACAAAAAGGTTAACGATACAGCCGTAATATATGAAGATGCACAGAACATGACAATCAATCTTATGCAAATAGACAGTTCACAGAACCTGTCCGACCTTTCAAACCAGCTGATCAGTTCCGGAAAATACACTTCAAATCAGGTGATTGACCAGAACGGAGTTACAACATACTTCCTCTACAATGAGGGCAGTGACGATTACAGTGCGGACATTTACTTCAACAAAAACGGCCAGAACTACCATATTTCCGGTTCAAACATAAGCTATGAGAACAGTGACTACTTTATAAACCACTGCAAGTCAATCATTGACAGCATGTCAGGTTCCGGAAGTTCACAAGGCTTTTCAAGATGGTGAATTTAAGATAATTCAATTATCTTCTATTTCATCTATCATATCCGAAAATTCATCTCCGAATTGCCTCAGATAATTCAAAACCATCTCTTTTTTATTTAAATTTTCATTTTCATAGCAGTATTTTTCAAAATCAGTGTAGTCCACCATGTTGAGACAGTACTCATCATAGATGGCAAGAGGATGGCTATCCAGAAACTCATATCCCTTTGCGGTAATCTTTCCATCACTAAAGTAACCTTTCGCTTCAAGATATCCTTTAAGAGATGACCAGTCAATGTTGTATGTGTTTTCTATTGTAAAGATTGAATATTTCTCTTCAATTCCCTGTAAAATAAGGTTCAAAAACTTGTATGAGATAAAGCGAATGTCTTCAGCAAAATCGTCTTCACCGTGATTGATGGAATCCATGAGACTGTCAAGCATCTCGTCAGGATTATATTCAAGGTTTATTCCGCAGAAGTGGCAGAACCTGTCATGTGAGTCAATAGGCATGCCGCAATAGGGGCAGGTTTCGCTGTGGGATTTGATAGTGGGTTCTGTTTTCCCCTCAAAAAGATAAGCCAACCTTACAAGAAGGGATTCGTTCAAAACCATTCCTGCCTCATACTCCTCGATGAGCTGGCGTTTTATGCTGAATGCTTTCTGGCGGGTCACGTGTGCGTCATCTATAAGGGACTCGATATATGGTGAAAACTCATCACCCTCGCCGACAATCTCATCCAGGGAATATGTCTTGACTGGAATGTTTTCTTCAAGTTCCATAAGTATCTCCATGATTTCAATTTCATTAGATAAAAACACATCCTTAAGCTCTTTTAGTGACTCGTCGTTTGCCTGATTTCTAAAATCCAGACAGTCATAGTGAATTATGTCGTAGTTGAGGGGCTGGCTGTATGCAATGATGCCATTGTCGATGTCAAGAAAATGTATGCTGGCACACATTTTCAAATCATAGAAATGGGTTGAAAGCTCCTCGGACAGATCATAGGGAGCGTTTGCAAGTACATGGCTTCCGGGAACGATAAATTCAATTGAACTTGCAACGATATCGTCATTAATCTTTTTAGCAAAGCCGTATCTGATGAGCAGTTCGACAACAAGACGTGTGGGCTCTATTATGCTTGGCTTGTTGTGTTCGGCCATTGTATTTAGAATCTCATCAAAAAACAGACCGTTACCCCGAAATTGAGGCATCACATAGATGTTGTTTAGGGCAGCTGTTATGAACTCCCTTGAAAAGTCATATGAGCAGAATCCGACAACCTTGTTTTCAAAAACCAGTTCCTTGAAAAGACTGCACTCTGATGCCTTTAAAATGATGCCCTCTTCTTCAATAGCATGGAAAATATAACCGTAATGCTCATTTAAAATATCTAATACATTCAATGTGCCTTCGGTTAAAAATACCCTTTGCGTTCCGTTTTCCCTTATAAGATAATTCACTTCATTCATTTAAAATTATATTAAATTTACTCTTATTTAAATTAATCTGTTATTTGCGCTTTTTTAGGCATGACTAAGTGAATAAAATTAGTTACAACAAAATAAACAGCTGAATGATGAAAAAATATTAGTTATACCAAAATTTAAAAGCCCTGAAGGCCAATAGTTTAATGAGGTTAAAAAAATGAAAGTTTTAATTATCGGTGCCGGAGGAGTTGGAATCGGACTTGCGGCATCCATGAGGTCACAGAATGCTGAAATTTCAATATTCGCCAGAGAAAAAACAGCAAAAGCAATAAGAGAAAACGGAATCAAAAGATGCGGTCTTTTCAAATCATATTCTTTCGGACCGGATGAAGTTGATGTATACGATGACTACGGAGAGATTCCAAAAAACACGTTCGACTACATATTCATCTCGTCAAAAACAGTCGCAAACGATGAAATATCACAAAGACTTTCACAGCACAGAGACATCATGAAGGACGAAGCGAAAATAATCATTTTCCAGAACGGATTCGGAAACGATGAGCCGTATCTCAGATACTTTGATGAAAGTACAGTTTTCTGCTCAAGAGTGATTACCGGCTTTGCACGCCATGAAAGATACATAAGTGAAGTTACAGTATACACAGAACCTATTTTAATCGGATCTCTTCAAAAGCAAAATCCCGAAGTGCTTAAGCCTATTGCGGAAATGATTACTGCATCCGGAATTAATTGTGAGATAACCGATGAAGTTGACAAGTACCTGTGGGCAAAGATGCTTTACAACTGCGCCTTAAACCCCCTTGGAGCAATACTTGATGTGAACTACGGCAAATTAACCGAAAACGATTATTCAACAGAAATCATGGACAATATCATTGATGAGATATTTGAAGTCATAAATGCAAGTGAATACGAAACCCTTTGGGAGAATTCCGCCGAATACAAAGATCTTTTCTACTCAAAGCTCGTTCCGGATACCTATGAGCATTTCTCTTCAACCCACCAGGACATCAAAAGGAAAATAAAAACCGAAATCGATTCGCTTAACGGAAAGGTTATTGAGCTGGGTGAGAAATACAATATCGATGTCAGTACCAACAAAATTATTTACAATTTAGTTAAATCAATAGAAAATGACTTCTAAATACCCTAAAAATACTAAAACTTTATATACATGGAAAATATAAATAGTATTGTTCATATTGTTATATACTATTTTTTTATAATATGAACAATGGTGATGGTTGAAATGAGCATTCGTTTGTATTCCTTTAGTGGTGTTTAGGAAGAGAATGTTCATTTGTTTTTAAAAGACTTATTTTTATAGAATTAATTATTAGTGATTATTATGAGCGAACTTAAACAATTGATAGAAAAATTTATAGAAATTGACGACAGTATAAACGAAGAGGTTGAAGCACTCCTTGAAGAAAACGAAGACTTTGATGAAGACGCTTTTTCAAAAGAACATGAAGATGAACTCAATGAACTGGGCGAAATCTACCATGAAATCGAACATATGGTATTCAATGAGGAATTCATAATCGTTTTAAATGCAAGCAGCGAAGACAAGGAAGTTGTAGCATTAATCATCAGTGATGAAGATGAAGAAAGCGAAGAGTTTGTAATTCCTGCATACACCGATGAAAAAGAGGCTGAAGAAGCTATTGAAGTGTTTAAAGAACAGTTCGATGAAAACGAATTTGTCTGTGAAACCAAAACCGGTAGTGAAATCATCGCTGATCACAATGAGGATGAAGATTTCATAGGCATTGCAATAAACGCACCTCAAATGGAGTTTGTCATTAACGGTGAAGACGTTCACGACTGCTGCGAGTAAACATGAAACCTAAAGACTACGAAGACTATCAGAAAAATAACGTTAAGGCATCAAAAAGCCCCATCAAGGAATATATTCAGATTTATGCAGACATGGCAAAAAAGCTCAAAAGCGAAGATGCTCCTGAGCTTGATGCCGTGAAAAGAAACATCAAAAAAGCTTATCCTGATGAAATCTACTTCACTCTGATTGATGAAATTGAAATGCCTGTGAAACTGCTGATTAAAGAGCCTGGAAAAGACTATATCATACCTGTCTTTACTGACATCAGGGAATATGCCATCGGAAGTGCAAAGATATCCGAACTCTTTTTGGACAAGCTGGAAATGAAGGTCATAACACCTGATGATATTGAGCAGATGGCAGCCGAAGACGAGCATTTCCAGGGTTTTGTGATAAATCCCCATTCACAGAACTTCAACATGGACAGAGACGCAAACTTTTAGGTGATACGATGAAATTCATTTGCCCTGCCATCGGAGAAGACCATGAAAAAGACTTTCTTGTAGTCGGAAAAATAGATGATTTTAAAATAGTTGCCTTCACAGACATTGCAGAATACGAAAAGGGAGTGAAATATCTCGAGCTTTCAGACGACTATGCACCCTGTGAAGTGTCAGCCGAACTGTTTGTTGAACTTTCAAAAAAAGATGATGAGTTTACAGGCATCATTTTAAATATACACAGTGAAAACAGAAGTGTTACAAAAAAAGAGATACTTGAAGAATCATTCTGATTCTTCTTCTGTTTCCTCATCTTCCACAACCTCGCCAGACATGTAGTACTTGTATCTGTAGGACATTTTGAATCCTGTCTGGACTTCCCTTTTTGGCCTTCTTTTGCGTTTTATGTGCGGTCCGTTCATATCCCTGAACTTGTCCTGATGAGGTTTGGTCAAACTCTTGTTTTCACGTACATAAGTGGTTTTTTTATTTCTAGTATGGGGAGCCCTGTACATTCTTTTTCTTAAAAGGCGTCTGGTACTGGTTACGCGTCTAATCACAAAAATCACTTATCTTCTGTTTCTGTTTTTTGTAGCGGATTTATCTAAAGTAGCTTGAATTTCATCAATTCTTTCAACAACAACCTTGATGGCCTGTTCACCCTGACGAGTAGGATTTATACCCTGTTCAACAAGCAATGCATCCCTGATATCCCTTAGTCTGTCAATTGAATCGATTTTCATTATTGTACTGTAAAACATTAAATTTCCTCCAATATAATATAAGATATAATTTATCTAATAAAAATATTTTATGATGAAGGACAAATCATTAATCATGTTTGAAAAACAAAGTGTGATTTATCTGGCGGGAGGATGCTTTTGGGGCATTGAGGCATTCGTCTCAAGGCTCAAGGGAGTCAACCAGACAGAAGTGGGATACGCAAACGGAATGGATTTAGCTCCTACCTATGAAAAGGTATGCACCGGAAAAACCGGCCATGCAGAGACAGTGAAGGTTACATACAATCCAGAAATAATATCTCTGGAAGAGATTCTTGAGAATTTTTTCAGGATTATAGATCCGTATTCTGTAAACCGCCAGGGTGCTGATGTAGGAACACAGTACAGGACAGGCATCTACTGGCAGGAGGATGAACAGGCAAGGACTGTTCTTAAGTTTTTAAGTGCTAAAAAAAGAAATTCAACAAAAAGGATAGTCGTTGAGGCCCATCCCATAAGCAATTTCTACACAGCCGAATCTTACCATCAGAAGTATCTTGAAAAGAATCCGCAGGGCTATTGCCATGTCGATTTAAATTTAGTGGACGATGAAGAATTCGACCACCTGAGCGATGAGGAGTATAAAATAACACAGCTTGCAATGACAGAACCTCCATTCACCGGAAAGTATGATGGCTTTTTTGAGGATGGTGTGTATGTGGATGTTGTTGACGGTGAGGTTCTCTTCTCTTCAGATGACAAATTCGACTCAGGCTGCGGATGGCCTGCCTTTTCAAAGCCGATATCCGAAGAGGTTATAACAAAACACAGGGATTTCTCACACGGCTCAACAAGAATTGAAGTGAGAAGCAAAAAGGCAAACTCACACTTAGGCCACGTTTTCAATGACGGACCGGGAGGTTCCAAAAGATACTGCATCAACTCTGCAGCGCTTAAGTTCATACCGAAAGAGAAACTGGAAAGCATGGGCTATGAAAAATATATTAAACAATGAAAATTAAATTATGATACAATGAAAATCGAAGACATTAAAAACCCGGAGCTTAAAGACCACATAAACATGATTTATATGCATGGCGAAAACCAGAATCAGGCGGCCATCGAAAAAATCGAAAATGAAATCAGAGACTATATCAAAAACAATTATCTCATAATTTCAATAGAAGAGGGAAAACCTGTTAAAATCCCATATGCAAACGATGGAGAATACATCGTTCCGGCATTTACAGACGAACATGAATATACCATGGGAATGCAGTACTTTTCACTGAACGTGATGGATGAAAACAAGGAATACGTAATAGAAAAACTGGATTATTTTAAAAAATTAAAAGAAGATCCTAATTTCTTAGGATACGTCATAAATATTGCTCGTGTCAGTTATATTATCAACACTAGTCTTTTATAAACTCATTTTGAATGTCGGAAACTATTTCGACAAACCTTTTTGAAACCTCATCTGAAGGGTCAAGAGTTGAGATAACCCCATCATGGTTAGGGGAGTCTGAAACCTTCTCTTCAATCGGAAGCTCACCGAGATAGTTGATATCCATCTCTTCAGCAAAAGCCTCACCATTACCCTTACCGAAAATGTTTAACTTTTCACCGCAGTGAGGGCACATGTAGTAAGCCATGTTTTCAATAAGGCCTATTTTGTCAATGTTCATCATTTCAACCATTTTTACGCATTTCAAAACATCTTCCTGTGATACTACATTTGGTGTGGTAACCATAATAACCGCATCAGCATCAGGAATGGTCTGCAGTACTGTCAAAGGTTCGTCTCCGGTTCCTGGAGGGTTGTCGATTATAAGATAGTCAAGTTCGCCCCAGTAAGCATCGGAAATCAACTGTTTAATGGCACCTGTTTTTTGAGGTCCTCTCCATATAATCGGTGTGTCTATGTTTTCCAAAAGGAATGCCATTGACATTACCTTCAGGCCGCTTTCAGTGGTTACAGGGAAAAGTGTTGCATTAAATTCTTCCTGTTTAGCCTTGATGAAAGCCTGTTTTTCCTCATCGGTCTGGAAGTTTTCTGCTTCAAGACCCGCTTCGGTAATTTCCTTAAACCTTTGGAACTGGTCCTGATGGAATGCCTCGCCGTATACTTCAAGGCCGAGCATCTTAGGTATGTTAGGACCGTGGATGTCCGCATCAAGGATACCTGTTTTGAATCCGAGTTTTTGCAGGGTTTCTGCAAGGTTGGCTGCGACTGTAGACTTTCCGACACCTCCTTTTCCACTCATTACTATAAGTTTATGTTTGATCTGGCCGAGATTTTTAGCTAGTCTAATCTCCTGTTCAATCATTTGTCTTTGCTGTTCGGGAGTCATCTGACCCCCATGACCATGATGACCATGTCCATGTTCAGGCATAATTTTAATCCTCCTTTAATTGAATTTTTTACTTACTTCTTCTACTGCTAATATAAGCGGATCTGTAACCATTGATACAGGCGGTGCATAAGCGAATTCCATATTGCTTAAATCAAAGCAGGTTAAACCTTCTGTAATTGCCAATGTCATTGTATCAATTCTTTCTGCTACTCTTTCCTCTGCTATGATTTGGCAGCCTATAATGGTTCCGTTTCCATCACATATAACTTTGATATCCATAGGTTTTGCATTCGGATAGTAACGTGCTCTTGTAAGTGCTTCAACTTTCTGCACAACAGGTCTGATTCTGTTCTGCTGAGCGAAACTTGTGGTGTATCCGACTGCACCGAATTCAAGTTTTCCAACTTTTGAAACCATAGAGTTCAATACCGGATTGAATTTTGATTTCTTGTTGCAGATTGTACGTGCCAATGTTTTTGACTGGCGGACTGCAGTTGTACCTAATTGTGAAATGGTGTTTGAACCTAAAATAAGGTCTTTTGATTCGACACAGTCCCCGAGAGCGTAGATGTCATCCACTGAAGTTTCCATCCTGTCGTTTACAAGGATTGCCCATCTTCCGATTTCACATCCTGCCATCTTAGGAAGTTCCAGCTCTGCCCTTACACCTGTCGCCATGATTACCATGTCTGTGTCGTAAATTTCCTCATCACCGAAGCAGGCCTTTTCGACCTTGGTTTCACCAATGAGCTTGGTGATAGGTTTTCCGAGTACAACCTGAATTCCTTCCATTTCAAGATATTTAACCAGAATGTCAGACATGTCCTTGTCAAGAGACCTAGGTACGATTTGAGGAAGCATTTCACTTAAAATAACGTTCAGTCCCTGTTTTTTAAGGGCGAATGCAATTTCAATACCTATAAGACCAGCACCGGTAACGATTGCGTTTTTGGCATCTTTCATGGCTTCCTGAACCTTTTTACCGTCTTCGATGTTTCTGATTTTAAATACTCCGTCAAGGTCAACACCCTGCATCGGAGGCACAAACGGATTTCCTCCTGTTGCAAAAACGAGCTTGTCATAGTCCATGACTGTTTCCTTGCCATCCTTGAGGTAAGTTACAGTTTTTTTATCGGAATCGACTGCAGTGACTTCAGCCTCAACTATAACGTCAATGTCCTTGTTCTTGTAATCTTCAGGAGTTCTCATCACGATATCATCGAATGACGGGATAGTACCTGACAGTACGTAAGGAATTGCGCATGGAGAGTATGCCACCTTGTCATCTCTTGTGATAACGGTTATTTCTATTTCTTTATCTAGTTTACGAATATTTGAAGCTGTAGAGATTCCACCAGCTCCTCCACCTACAATAACGACTTTCATTTTAACAAAACCATATATGATTTATACAAAGTAATATTTATCAGAAAATATATAAAAAGATTAAGGTTTTAAAAATGAGAGAAATTGAATTTGATTTAGATGGAAATCCCTTTATTGACTTTTTAACCTCCAGATATTCAATGACTTCAAGGGTCAATGTGGAGAGCCTGTGGAACTTCTGCCATGAAAATGAAAAATCATTTTTCGTGATGAGTCTGGGGTGTCTGATGAATGCGGTAAACAGTGTGGCCCAGATGAGGCGAAGAATAATTGAAGATAAGGTAATTGAATTCGACTATCTTGAAGGGACAACTCCAATAATGGATGAGAAAAACAAGATTTACAAGGAAATGAGGGTTGAAACACCTCAGAATTTCAAGAATATATTTGAATGGCATGATTATGTGAAGGACTATTCAAGAAGGATTTTGAACGGTGAAAGTGAATCATTTACATTGGAAATGAACAAAAGGGATATGGAAAACATTGCTAATTTTTCATGCATTCCATGGGTTGATTTTGACTGCCTTTCAACAGCCATCGTCACTAGCAATCAGATACAACCCCTCATTAGTTGGGGGAAGGTCAATGAAAAAAATGAGATGAGTGTGGCCATAACCGTAAGCCACATCTTTGTAAACGGCCGTGAACTTGGACACTTTTATGAAAATGCACAAAAGGAGTTTGACAAGTATTAATTATTTGTTTTTAGCAATATCAAGATCTTGTCTCAATTTTTTAATATCCAAATCCTTTTCAGCCAACAATTCATCTATACTGATAAATTTTTCTTCCTGAATTCTAAGTAATTCATCCTTAATTTTAATAGTTTCCTCTAGCCTGGCAATTTCAGCCTTAAGTTCCTGAATTTTCTCTAACTCTTTAACATGAGAAGGAAACCTCTTCCTCACATTCTCATCAACAGCTTTGATTTTCATGGTAGCAACTCAAAAAAATAAATTGAATGATTATTTGCTTTTGGCAATATCAAGCTCTTGTCTTAACCTTTCAATCACCAAATCCTTTTCAGCCAACAATTCATCCATACTATTAAGCATATCTTCCTGACTACTAAGCAATTCATCCCTACTCTCAATAGTTTTCTTTTGCCTGGCAATAGCAGCATCACGTTCCTGAATCTGCTCCAACGCCCTAACATAAGAAGGAAACTTATTCCTCACATCCTCATCAACGGTTTTGGTTATCATGGTAAGCAACTCCCTAACTTTATTTTCATCTTCCGCAAAATGGACTTTTATCATTCGTTTTAATACCTGATGAATGTCCATTTGAAGATTTTCATCCAAATAATCAACGGATGAAAAGAGTTCAACAACTTTTTCGGTAACTTCCTTTGCGATATGCTTTCGAACAAAAATCGGAATATAAGCAAAATTCAAAGCTTCATGTTCGGATAATCGCTGATTACTGTTGATTATATTTTTAAGGTATTTAATCTTTCATAGATTTCATCATCATCCAAAATTTTAAAATATATCTTGAAGGCATCCCCATGAGATTCAAAGATTATCTCACTGAGTTCATAATCTATATTAGTCACTACAACACTAATTGCAGGCAGATTATTGTTGTGAATCAAACCAACCTTATAATCATAAATTGCATCTATTTTTTTGAAATCCAATCTGTTGGACTGATGCTCTATGCCTTCTGCGGACTTTTGAGGAATAGTATCATCAGGCAGAACCAAATGGGCCGCATCCATACGAAGATTGATTCCATCATCTGTGAAAACTTCAGTTTCCAATGGCTTTACGAAAATTCCTGGAAAATTCAAACACTGATGAGTTGACTCAGGATATCTGTCATCAATCAGTCTAAATGAAAAATCAAAGGGGAAATTATTATCCTCCAGAACCATATAGTCTACCAATTCCTCAATTGAATCTTTTTGTTCACTGTCATTCATTTTAACCAACTACTTTTTTATTTTATTTTTGTCATTTGACTGACAATGGTGATGTAACTGCAAATGAAGTATTATTTATTTTGTAAAACTTAATATTTATAGTTTTATTTTAAATAAAGGAAATTTTGAGAGTTAAAATCAATTTAATGAAGTTAGAGCAATTTTTATATTAATCAGTATAAAATTTTAAAATCATCATCTTTAGACTCAATACCTGTTGCCTCCAATTTCATGATAACAGGCCTCAAACCGTCATTGCATGAAACGACTGCAACTCCGGGAGTCTTAATCCAGTCATTGAAATACCAGACTTCCTGTGCTCCATGCGCAAGGGCAAAAACATATTGGTAAATAGCTTTCCACGCTTCATCACAGAATCCGTCAGGCTTTGCATAATCTGCATAAAATGTTTGACCTTCACTCATTAAAGGACATGTAGACAATCCTTCAACACCATACTCTTTTGCAAGATCCTCCTGCAGAGTTGTCCTTAAAATAGTAATCTTAACTTTTTTCATGAAATTTTATTTGTTTAAAATATATGATAATCTTAACTAAAAGATACCATATCAATTAATCACGATTTTTTTGCATTTTCATAACTCATAAGCCTGATATTATTTTTGAGGATGGGACGCAAATTTTTTAATTGATTTTTGTTTTTCAGGTTTTTTTTATTTTTCTTATTCTTTTTAGTTGTTTTTTGTGCGTATTTCGTTGTATATTCTTTTTAGGTTGTGTCCTGTTGCGTATAGTTTGAATTCTGTGTTGACTTGTTTTAATCCTGTTGTTTTGAATTCTGTTAGGTGCATGTTTTGTTTTAGGTTTGCAAATGGTAGTTCTGCTGTTTTTGAGCGTAATTTGTATATTTCTTTTGCTTCGGAGGTTTCCATTTTTCTTTGCATTCTGATTTTGGAAGGGTTTCCGTAGTCTTGGATTATTCTGGATCGGTTTCCTTTTGCGCAGAATTGTTGCATTGGGCAGTTTTTGCATTCTTTTGTCCAATGGCTTATTCTGGGTTTGTCATCGTATGTGTATTCGCTGATTTTGTATAATGGTTGTCCTAGTGGGCAGATATATGTTTTTATTTCGTTGTTGTAGGTGAAATTGTCTTTTCCGAAGAATTTTTCGGATTTATTGTATTTTTTTGTTTCTCTTGCGAGTTTTCGTGAGGATATGTAGCCATCCAAGCCGTTTTCTTCAAGATATTCTGTGTTGGCATCTGTGGAATATCCATTGTCGGCACTTACTTGGAAATTGGAAGGCATTTCATTGAATATTCCGGTTAAATTTGATTTTACTTGTTCCATTAATGGAATGAGTTCGTGATGGTCTGATGGATGGTCTGTAATGTATGATGCGAGTATTATTCCTTTGTATTCGTCTACTGCGATTTGTCCGTTGTAATCAAATTCCCATCGTCCTTTTTTATTTACCATAAAGCGTGAGTCGGGGTCATTTATACTAATAACATCTTTTCCAGATTCGTTGAGTTTTTCTTCCAGTGTTTCGAGCTTTTCTAGGATTTTTTCAGGATTTTTCTCTGCTTGTTTTAAGAGCTTTTTACTGGAAGCTCTTAGTTTATCTTTGTTTCTATCGTCTTTGGATGATTCTTTAACTTTTTCGTAGACTTTTTTGAATTTTTCTTCGTTGGTTAGTGTTTCTGGAACGCTGTTTCCAGATTCTTCACCTAATTCTTCGTCTTCTTCTTCATCTAATTTTATGCTTTCTTCAAGATGTTGTTTCATGATTTTTAATTGTTGTTCATTTGTTAATTTGTTCATGGATGTTTTTGCTTTTATTTTTGTTCCATCCAAACTCACATGATGGATTTTAACTAAATCCTCTTCAGTTGCAATTTTTATTGTCATTTTAAAGGCTTCATCAATTAGATCGGAATATTCGCGCTTAAATCTTAAAATTGTACGATAACTAGGATGTTGCATGCCTGCTAAGTACATATAACCCACATCTGTTTGAGTTCTTCGTTCAATTTCACGGGAAGATAATCCTCCATCAAAAACACTCATTAAAACTAGCCTAAGCAACAATTCACGAGGATAAGCAAATTCACCAGGCGTATCAGCAAACTCCCGGTTCGCTTCAGAACAATCAATATGATCAGCCACATTTTTAATAAAATAACAAGGATGGTCTTTCGGAATCAATTTCCTCAAGTCCATAGGCACCAACATGGTCTGATTAATAGTATCATCTCTTAAAACCATAAATAAAACAACCACAAAGTTCAATACTTATAATAATAGATTGTACTTTATAGTATATAAAATTAAAGGAAAAATAAGAAAGAAAAAATTTAAAAATTAGTGGGTTCGTGTCCCACCCTCTTTTTGCAAAAAAAATGCCAAATTAATTCAAAAATATCACAGTTTTCATGAACAGTTCAAGAATATAAAAGAAACTAATCAGAGGATTATTAAAAAAGAAAAAAAGAATAGAGATGGGACATCTCTATTTTATTGTTATTTTTGTACTTGCTTTTGCTGCATTATAGGTTGTATCACCTGCGTATTTAATGGATGCAGCATATATACCTTTTTTGGTTATTTTAAGGCTGAATGTTGCCTGACCTTTAGCGTTTGTTTTTGCTGTGTAGGTTTTTCCATTGATTTTCATGGTGACCTTTTTACCTGCGCCGAAGTAAGTTTTACCATCAGCGGATGCTCCTTTGATGGTTTTTAAAGTTACTGTGTACTTTTTGGTTTTTGCAGTGGCCTTGAATGTTTTTGCAGCTGCAGTGATAGTAACAGGTTTCTGTTTAATGATAATCAGATATACAGACATGGTTCCGTTGTATTCATCATCACCAAGGAATGCAACAGCAAATGTTAATCTGTTTTTATCCTTGAAGTTGATTTGTACACTGGTGAAACCATTTGCGTCAGTTGTTCTTTCACGTGTTACACCATTTACACCTATGAATACAGTTTTGTTTGCGATTGGGTTGCCTTCACTGTCAACAAGTTGTGTTGTGAAGTTCTGACCTCTTTCACCTGCATAATATTCGACTGCGTATTGTGTGTAGTCTTCACCCAATATCTTGGTGGCCTTTCTGGTCTGTGTGAAGTTTAGGGTAATTGTGGTGCTTGCAGGCAGATATTTGTCGTCTCCAGCATATGAAACCTCAATTACACAGTTGTTTTCACCTGTGAAGTTGAAAGATCCGTCAGCATTGGTTGTTACAGACTGTGTTGTTTTTCCGATTGTGAAGTTTACAACCGCATCTGCAATTCCTTCACCGTTTTCGCTTACAAGTCTTGCGCTTACGGTGTAGTCCTTACTTATTACAACATCAACAAACTCACATGCATATACAGGCACTTCCTCAACATCGAATGAAGCGGATTTAACGACAGATGAAGTCTTATCGTCACCAGGATATACGACAACAACGCTGTGAGTTCCTGCGCTTAAATTGTTGAGAGGATATTCCACACTGCCGTTTACCAGAGGTACGGTAGTTTCTTTACCGTCGACAATCAGAGTCACGCTTCCGGTTGCGCCAGGAATGTCCACTTTAACGTTTGCGTCTTCACCCGCTTTAACATCACTAGGAACAGTAATGTCCGCATCTGAAGTCTGTTTTGGAACGTTTACCTGTTTAGTTATGACTACCTCGTCATGTGTTTCATCACCAGGATATACCACAACGATGCTGTGCTCGCCGGCCGGCATCTCATCTATAGTGTATTGTGCGCTTCCGTTTTCATCAAGTGGGACGATGTTGTCTTCACCGTCGATGATGATGTGAACTTCACCTGTAGCGTTTGGAATTGAAACGGAAATTGTTTCGTTTTCACCGGCTTTAACGTCAGGTATTTCAACGTCCACTTCAGGAGTGATCTTGGCTGAAACTGTGATTGTAGAGTTTTTGGCCTCAGCAGGGTTGTACACATCGCTTCCGATGTATCTTGCGGACACGTCATATTTTCCGGCAACGTCCATGACAACTTTTGCTGTTTTTGATTTTGCAAGGTCAATGCTTATCTGCTTGTCACCTATTTGGACAATTACGATACCTTCCTCAAGAGGGGCGGTTAGAGTAATTTCAGTTGACTGACCTTCGGTAACATCAGTGGCTTTGACTTCAATTGTTGTGTCGAGCTTTTTGACAGTGAATGTTATATTAGCAGAAGCCTGCATATATTTATCAGTTTCACCTACAGTTGCCACAATAATGTGGTCTCCTGCAGAGAATCTTACAGTTGTGCTGCCTCTCAGTGGTGGTTGTTCAACACCATCTACATATACGACAGCTTTTCCGTCAGAGTCGGTTGAAACTTCAATGACCACATCTTCACCTACCCTGAAATCATCAGGAATGGTGATTGTTACATCTGCCTCTCTTTTGTCAACACCGAATGTCATTGAGAACTCGAACGGTTTCAGTTCAGCTGTTTCAGGACTTATGACTTCAATAGTGTGGTCTCCTGCGGAAATGTTTTCAACTGTGATTTTGCCGTCAACTACTTCATATAATATGCCGTCCACCAGTACGGTTGAATTTTCGTTATCCATTTCAACTGCAATTACAACATCATCGCCTGCATAGAAGTCTTCTGTGACAAACTCAATGTCAATTGAAGGTTCTTTTTTATCGTTTACATGTATATTTGCAGGTTCTGAAAGTGTTTCTGCGAATCTGTCATCTCCAAGGTATTTTGCTGTGACCGGATAATCACCAGGTTGCGCAAGAACAACATCCAGTGATTTGGATTTGGAAATGTTAAGTGAATACTCGGTTCCGTTGACGTTTATGACTACAATTCCAGTAGCGTCTTCATCTATATCGAGTGAAATAGTGGTTGGCTCGCCTGCAGTTGCAAGTTCTGTGTTTACATATACTTCAGCTTCTTTTTTATCCACAGCAAATGAGGTTGTGTTGGTTGCTGCAAGATATTCGTCGTTTTCAGCAACACTTGCAGTGATTGTGTGAGTTCCTGCAGTTGCTTTAATCTGATTGTAGTTTTCAAGTTTTTCACCGTCAAGATATACAACAACATCGGCTCCGTCATATGTAGCTACATTAATTCTCAGTGTCTTGTCAACAACAAGATCTCCTAAAACGCTTATGATTATGTCAGCTTCTTTTTTGGATACTGTGAAAGATTTGGCAGTTGAATTTGCCTTGTTTGTTGCAGTTTCAGGACTTGTTACTTCAATGACATGGTTTCCTGCAGAAAGGCCGTTTATAACAACTTTTCCGTTGTTTACATCATATCTCACATTGTCAATAAGCACTTCGGCATTGTCTCCGCTTGGAGAGGTTACCATAATTTCCACTTTGTCCGCTACCTTGATGTCTTCAGGAACGGTAACGACGATTGGAGAGTCTGCTTTTTCGGATACTTCAACTGTTTTTACATTGGACTGGGAAGCTTCACTTTCGTTATTGCCCATGAATGTAGCATTGATTGTGTATATGCCCGGTTTGTCCAGTGTGATTTCCATTTCATATTGATCAGGATAGCTGATTGAATAGATTGTACCGTTTACATTAAGCAATATGGTTCCTTCAGCATCGGAAATCATGTTGATTGTTACGGTATCGCCGACAAGTACGCTTGAAGGGGTTGCATCGATTAGAATGTGTGACTCTTTTTTGGATACTGTATAGTTGATTACTTTATATCCTGCCTTGGTGTTTGTGGTTTCATTTGTTCTGATTACAATAGTGTGTACACCTTCGGTTGTTGGGATACTGTAATCTCCTTCAGCATCAGGAGTGTATTTTACACCGTCAATGTAGACTTCAGCATCCTCAGGTTTAATGGTTATGTAATGAGGCTTACCTATTTCAACATTTTCAAGGTTATTAACCTCGATTTCAGCTTCATCTTTTTCTGTTACTTTTATAGTAATCGGTGAATGTAGAGCAACATTATATTTATAATCACCAAGATATATGGCGCTAACAGGAACATCACCTGCAACAGGCATTACAACATCGATTTCAGCTACACCATCACTATTGAGAACAACTGAATACTCAGTACCATTAACATTAATCACGACAGTACCTGTGGCATCTGATTGTGTAACACGAACGCTGATAGTGGATTTTTCACCAGCTTTAGTAGGAGTGCCTCCCAATAAAATATTAGTGTTATATTTAGTTACAGTATACTCACCCACTTCAAATACAGCCTTATTAGTAGCAGTTTCATTTGCAACAATTACAACAGAATGAGTTCCAGCATCTGTCGGAAGGGTTACATTGCCATTTTCATCAGGAATAAGTTTTTCACCATCGACATAAACATCCATATCCTCAGGAACATGAATTGTTTTAATTTCTCCGACTTTAACGTCACCAAAGTCAATGCTTGGAATATCACTTCTGGCATCTTTTTCAGCGACAGTAATAGTAGTAGCTTCGCTGTCTTTAGCATTATACTTGTCATCACCTTGATATTTAGCAGTAATAGTTGCTTTACCCGGTGCATCAATTACCACTTCAGTTGAATTTGCATCTGATAAGTCAATAGAGTATTCAGTGCCGTTAACATCAATTACAACAATACCAGTAGCACCATCAGTAATATCAACAGCAATAGTGAATTTTTCACCAGCTACAGCAGGTTCGGCAGTTATTTCAAACTTGTCAACGTCATGTTTTGAAACAGTGTAATTAACCACTTCAAATACTGCTTTATTTTCAGGTGTTTCATCAGCAACAATCACAACAGTGTGATTACCAGCAGTTGTAGGTACTGAAACTTTTCCATCTTTAGAAGTCTGTTTGATACCATCAACATAAACATCAACACCCTCAGGAACAGTAATATCAAGTTTATCATCGACTTTAACATCACTTAAATCAGGAATGACAATATCAGTCCTGTCAGATTTTTCAGTTACTTTAATAGTTGTGTTTTCAGCATCTTTAGCATTATACTTATCATCACCAAGATACCTTGCGGACAATGGAACATTACCAGCAGTTGGCATGACAACCATTAACTCTTTAGTTTTAGAAATATTCAATGAATATTCACTGCCGTTAACATTAATCACAACAATACCGGTTGCACCATCAGTAATATCAACAATAATAGTAGATTTCTCACCAACCTTAGTTTCAGAACCGCTTACACTAATCTCAACATCATTTTTAGTAACAGTAAATGTTTTAGTAGCACTTGCAGCCAAGTAACTGTCAGTTTCATCCACAGTAGCAACAACAGTATGTGTTCCGGCAGCAATATTTTCAACAGTTGAAGTTTCAACACCATCAACATAAACAACAATATCGGCACCATCATAAGCAGTCACAACAACATTCACATCATCACCAGCTTTAACACCAGAAATGTCATCAATTGTAATTTCAGTTGGTTTTTTAACAGCTTCGAATGTTTTTATTAATTCTTCTGCTTGAGAATCTGCAGTTTCATCAGCTATTACAGTAATATTGTGTACTCCTGCAGAGGCAATTGAAACAGTCACATTATCATTTTCATCAGGAATCTGTTTTACACCGTCAACATAAACTGTGATAGGTGAATCTGCTTTAACAGTTACATTAAATGAATCTCCAACTTCAATTTTTGAAGGAATACCTGAAACTGTTATGTTAGCGGAAGCTTTTTCAGATACTTTAATATCATCACCAGTTATGTCTTTAGCGTTATACTTTTCATCACCTAAATACTTAGCAGACAATGGAATATCACCAGCAGTTGGCATGACAACATCTAACTCGTTAGTTTCAGAAATATTCAATGAATACTCCTCATCACCGACTTTAACAACAACAATACCTGTTGCACCATCAGTAATATCAACAGTAATAGTAGATTTCTCACCTGCTTTTGTAGGTTCAGCACTTATTTCAAACTTGTCAACGTCATGTTTTGAAACAGTGTAATTAACCACTTCAAATACTGCTTTATTTTCAGGTGTTTCATCAGCAACAATCACAACAGTGTGATTACCAGCAGTAGTTGGAACGGAAACATTTCCATCTTTAGGAGTCTGTTTGATACCATCAACATAAACATCAACACCCTCAGGAACAGTAATATTAAGTTCATCATCGACTTTAACATTACTTAAATCAGGAATGACAATATCAGTCCTCTCAGATTTTTCAGATACACTAATAGTAGCAGGATCAGCATCTTTAGCATTATACTTATCATCACCGAGATATCTAGCGGACAATGGAACATTACCAACAGTCGGCATAACCACTTCTAGCTGTTTGGTTTTAGAAATATTCAAGGAATATTCACTACCGTTAACATTAATAACAACAATACCGGTTGCACCATCAGTAATATCAACAGTAATAGTAGATTTCTCACCCGCTTTAGTTTCAGAACCGCTTACGCTAATCTCAACATCATTTTTGGTAACAGTAAATGTTTTAGTAGCACTTGCAGCCAAGTAACTATCTGTTTCAGCCACAGTAGCAACAACAGTATGTGTTCCGGCAGCAATATTTTCAACAGTTGAAGTTTCAACACCATCAACATAAACAACAATATCGGCACCATCATAAGCAGTCACAACAACACTTACATCATCACCGGCTTTAACACCAGCAATGTCTGCAATTGAAATTTCAGCCACTCTTTTGGCAACATTGTAGAATACTGTGATTTCATCTGCTGAATATCTTGAGTTTGCATCAGGAACATATTTTACGGTCACGTTGTTTTTGCCGGCAACAGTCTGCACAGGCAATTCTATTAAGGTTGAAGGACCTTCAATAGGTGTTTCGATATTTCCTATTTTGATTGTACCTGTTGCATCTGATGGCAAGCTTACGGTAACGTTTGTTTTATTTCCCCAAACAGTATCTTTAGCAGTAGCGTTGAATTCGAATGTGTAAATTGGGCGAACAATGAATTCTCCAGGAACTGTAACTTCATTATAGTTGGTTGTTCCATAGTAGTGTGCTGTGATTGTGTATTTTCCGACAGGCAGGTTTTCAAATTCTGTTTTGTTGAACCTGTTGGAGATTGTAATGTTTCTTGTTTGGATAACTTTTGTTCCCTGCATTATTGTAATGTTCACATCACCTGTAGCTTCGGTTCCCATTGTAATGAAGACAATTTCCTTTTCACCGACTGTGATGTTATTTACCTGAACGCTCATTTTTGGAGAGATACCGCTTACAGTAACACCAAGTGTTGCTTCTACGGATTTATGGTTTTTGTCAGGAGTTGTGACAACCTTCAATGTGTATTTGTCTTCAGATAAGTTTGATACAGTTATTCTGTTGTTATCCAATTTGATTATTGCCTCGTCATGGCCGACAATTGTTATGTTTTCAAGGTCAATTGTACATCCTGTGCATGTTGCTATGGTTGAACCTTCATCCTCGTATGCAAATATGATTGCATTACTGAATGTGACTTCAGAGTCAATTTTGTCAACTTTGATGTTTGCTGTTTTTACAACAGATTTGTGGTTTTTATCAGGAGTAGTTACAATTTTCAAGGTGTAAGTTCCCGCATTTAAATCAGAAATAACAATAATATCATTTTCAAATGCAATTCCTGCAGACTGACCAACAACAGTAATATTTTCAACATCAACACTACATCCAACATAACCAGAAACAGTTACATAACCCATATCATCATAATCAAACACAATATCAGATTTAGATAAAGTAATATCAGAATCAATCTTATTGACAGTAACAGAAACAGTATTTTCAACAGACTTGTGATTATCGTCAGGAGTTGTAACAACTTTTAAAATATATTCACCAGCATCCAAACCGGAAACATTAACCACATTACCCTCATAACTAATAACCGCTTCAGGATGGTCAACAACAGTAATATTTTTTTTATCAACAGTACAACCATCCAAAGTCAAAGCAGTAGTATTTGAACCTTCATAATCAAAGACAACCACATTAGAGAAACTGACACTGGAATCAATCTTATTAACTATGATGTTTGCTGTTTTTTCAACGGATTTATGGTTTTTATCAGGAGTAGTTACAATTCTTAAAGTGTAATCGCCAGCATCTAAATTGGAAACATAAATCATATTGTTTTCAAATGCAATTAATGCACCGGACTGGCCAACAACAGTAATGTTTTCAGCGTCAACACTACATCCATCATAACCTGTAATTTCAACAGAATCCATATCATCATAGTCGAATTCCAAATCGGTTTTAGATAAAGTGATATCGGAATCAATCTTATTTACAGTAACAGAAGCAGTATTTTCAACAGACTTGTGATTATCGTCAGGAGTAGTAACAACTTTTAAAGTGTATTCACCGACATCCAAACCGGAAACAGTAATCACATTAGTATCAGGATCATATTCAATAACCGCTTCAGAATGATCAACAACAGAAATATTTTCCTTATCAACAGTAC
>NZ_JAZQIJ010000050.1:0-19496 GCF_045541095.1 Methanobrevibacter sp. | reverse complement strand
AAAATAAAATTTGTATACCATATGGCTGGCTATTGCATAACTTGCTTTGTAGCTCAACTCAATTTGGTTAAAAATTTTACCATTGAGAGTGGTATATTAGTTAAACTCTATTTATTTAGGAGGCAAAAAATGGCAAAGTTTGATGCTAAAATCGATTTATTCGATGATAGAGGCAATGAAATTGCATCTGTCGTACCAATCGAAGCTATAAGTCCACTTAGAAACCCTGCAATCCAAAACATCGTAAAAGGTGTTAAAAGAACTGTTGCAGTAAACTTAGAAGGACTCGAAAAATCCGTTAAAACCGGATGCGTTGGTGGAGACAAATCCAGAATTTTAGGAAGAGAATTAGATCTCGCTATTGTTGACAATGCAGAAGCAATCGCAGAAAAAATGAAAGGAATTATTCAAATTTCCGAAGACGACGATACTACTGTAGAACCAATTTCTGGAGGAAAAAGATTATTAGTACAAGTACCAACTAAAAGAATTGATGTTGCTGCTGAATACTCTGTAGCTGCTCTTTCCTCAGCTTCCGCTTTAGTACAATCTGTAATTGACATTTGTGATGTTGACATTTATGATGCAAACTTCGTAAAAGCTGCAGTATTAGGTAGATACCCACAATCTGTTGATTACAAAGGTTCCAACATTGCAACTATGTTAGATATTCCACAAAAACTCGAAGGTGCAGGTTATGGTTTAAGAAACGTTAAAGCACACGACTTCGCTGCTGCAACCTTGAAAAATACTTTCCAAGCTACTGCATTAGCAGCTATTTTCGAACAAACTGCTATGTTTGAAATGGCAGATGCTTTAGGTTCATTCGAAAGATTACACTTATTAGGTTTAGCTTACCAAGGTTTAAACGCTGATAATTTAGTATATGACTTAGTTAAAGATAATGCAGACGGAACTGTTGGTAGTATTGTACAAGCAACTATTGCTCGTGCAGAAGCTGATGGTATTATTGCTCCTGAAGAACAATTAACCGATTTCGCTATTTACAACACTGATGACGCAGCTAAATGGAACGCATATGCTGCTGCTGGTGCTGTAGCTGCAACTATGGTTAACGTCGGTGCAGCTCGTGCTGCTCAAGGTATTCCATCTACTTTATTATACTTCAACGACAACCTTGAATTCGCTACTGGTTTACCTGGTTTAGACTATGGTAGAGCAGAAGGTGTAGCTGTAGGATTCTCCTTCTTCAGTCACTCCATCTACGGTGGTGGAGGTCCTGGTCTCTTCAACGGTAACCACGTTGTAACCAGACACAGTAAAGGATTCTGTATCCCTTGTGTAGCTGCTGCTATGTCTTTAGATGCAGGAACACAACTCTTTTCACCAGAAGCAACTTCTGGTTTAATTAAAGAAGTATACAGTCAAATTGACGAATTCAGAGAACCTATCAAAGCTGTTGCTATCGCAGCTGAAGAAATTAAAGGTGACATCTAATTAATTTAAACTAATCTAATTTGAAGGTTAAAACATGGATATTGAAATTTTTCCTCACAGAGTTCTTGGAAGTGACACAACAGAAAAACTATTAAGTGACTTAGAATCTTTAGAAGATGTAAGAAGAACAGTGATTCAAGGACCAAGATTTCCTAAAGGTGAAGCTACTTTACCTCCACAATACAGGGAACGTAGAGTAATCAATGTCAATGGTGAAAATGTTGTTTTACAAGTTAAAACTGCAAGGATATTCATTGAACTAACAATGGAGTCAACAATTGATGAAATTAGGAAAATCTGTGAAAAATACATTCCATTCGGATTTGATATTAATCAAGACAGGTCACACTATATTAGGAAACAAAAAACTGTTACTGATAGAATCAAGTATGGTAACAAAGAGTTGCCAGATGAATTAGTAGGAATGACTGATCAATATTCCACTTTTGATGACCATGTGAAAATTATTAAGAAGGATGACTAAAATATGATAGGACGTTGTACTCACGTAGTAGACTGCAGAGAAACAAGCGGTATGGGAAAAGGCGGAAGTCTTGCTCAAAGAGGCACTTTTGCTGAATGTGGCAGTGACGTATGCGCTGTAGCTATGTCCCCTGGACGTAGGCACATTACTAAACCTGTTTGTGAAATCACTTTCGGTTTACGTGAAGCAAATGTATTAACAAGTACAATGGTTTTAAATGCGGGTGCTGGTGTTCCTAGTGATGCTCCAGCTTCAGGGGGTACTTTATTTGGACTCACTGATAAAGAAGTGGAACAAATGCAAAATTTTAAATTGCTTGTAATTCACTTAGGCGGAGTTGCCAATCATTTAATTTACAAAGCAAGATTAATTCTAAGGAATGTAAATAAACACTGTATTATTATATGTGAATCACCAGTGGACTGTGAAGATTTTGCTAAAATTGGAGTAAAAACTTCTAAAGTCATGCCAAATCATGAAGATGTCAAAACCCAAGGTACTATTGATGATGTCGTAACAGGCGTCATTCGAGGTCAAACAATTTCACAAGAAAAATTAGATGAGATAATTAGAAAAGTTAAATTAGCATTAGGAGATGCATAATTATGGTACAAATTTATCCAGGTACTTCTCAGGTTGCTCAAAACAGAAGAAACTTTACTAACCCTGAATATGAGTTAGAAAAGCTAAGAGAAATTTCTGACGAAGACGTAGTTAAAATATTAGGTCACAAAGCTCCAGGTGAAGAATACAAATCAGTTCACCCACCATTAGATGAAATGGACGAGCCAGAAGACAGTGTAAGAGAATTAGTAAAACCTATCGACGGTGCAAAAGCAGGAGACAGGATTAGATACATCCAATTCGTAGACTCCATGTACTTCGCTCCAGCACAACCTTTCTTAAGAGCTAGATCTTACTTATCCAGATTCAGAGGAATCGATACCGGTACCTTATCCGGAAGACAAGTAGTCGAAGCAAGAGAAAGAGACTTAGAAAAACTCTCAAAAACACTCTTAGAAACTGAATACTTCGATACTGCAAGAACCGGTATTAGAGGTGGAAGTGTACACGGTCACTCCTTAAGATTAGATGAAAACGGTTTAATGTTCGATATGCTCAGAAGACAAGTATTCAACAAAGAAACCGGTAAAGTCGAAATGGTAAAAGACCAAATTGGTAAAGAATTAGATGAACCTGTAATTTTAGGTGAACCATTAGACGAAGAAACTTTAAGAGCAAAAACCACTATTTACAGAATAGATGGTGAAGCATACAAAGATGACGTAGAAGCTGTAGAAGTTTGTCAAAGAATTCACGTTTCCAGATCCTTTGGTGCATTTGATCCAAACGCAGGATGGTAGATTAATATGGCTGATAAAAAATTCTTAGATGCAATGAAAAAGAAATTCACAGAAGACCCAACCGAAAAAACAACCCAATTCTATAACATGGGTGGTTGGACTCAATCTGAAAGAAAAACTGCATTTGTAAACGAAGGTAAAGAAATTGCTGAAAAAAGAGGAATCCCAATGTACAACCCAGACATTGGTTCTCCTTTAGGTCAAAGAGCTTTAATGTCTTACCAATTATCTACTACTGATACTTTCGTAGAAGGTGATGATTTACACTACATTAACAATGCAGCTATCCAACAAGCATGGGATGATATTAGAAGAACTGTAATTGTAGGTTTAAACACTGCACACAACGTTCTCGAAAAAAGATTAGGTATTGAAGTAACTCCTGAAACTATTACAAACTACTTAGAAACTGTAAACCACGCTATGCCTGGTGCAGCAGTAGTTCAAGAACACATGGTAGAAACTGACCCACTAATCGTACAAGATTCCTATGTAAAAGTTTTCACTGGTGACGATGAATTAGCAGATGAAATTGACTCCGCATTCGTTTTAGACATCAACAAAGAGTTCCCTGAAGAACAAGCTGAAGCTTTAAAAGCTGAAGTTGGTGGAGCTATTTGGCAAGCTGTAAGAATTCCATCCATCGTAGGAAGAGTCTGTGACGGTGGTAACACCTCCAGATGGTCTGCTATGCAAATTGGTATGTCCATGATTTCTGCATACAACCAATGTGCTGGTGAAGGAGCTACTGGTGACTTCGCTTACGCATCCAAACACGCAGAAGTTATCCACATGGGTACTTACTTACCTGTAAGAAGAGCAAGAGCAGAAAACGAACTTGGTGGAGTTCCATTCGGATTCATGGCAGATATCTGTCAAGGTTCCAGAGTCTACGCTGACGACCCTGTAAGAGTATCCTTAGAAGTAGTAGCTTTAGGTGCTGCTTTATACGACCAAATTTGGTTAGGTTCTTACATGTCTGGTGGTGTAGGATTCACCCAATATGCTACTGCAGCATACACTGATAACGTATTAGACGACTTCACCTACTACGGTAAAGACTACGTAGAAGACAAATACGGCGGATTAACTGAAGCACCTAACAACATGGACACTGTTTTAGATGTTGGTACTGAAGTTGCATTCTACGCATTAGAACAATACGAAGAATACCCAGCTTTACTTGAAACTCACTTCGGTGGATCTCAAAGAGCTTCCGTTATTTCCGCAGCTGCTGGTTGTTCCACTGCATTCGCTACTGGTAATGCACAAACTGGTTTAAGCGCATGGTACTTATCCATGTACTTACACAAAGAACAACACTCCAGACTCGGATTCTACGGTTTCGATTTACAAGACCAATGTGGTGCTGCTAACGTATTCTCCATCAGAAACGATGAAGGTTTACCACTCGAAATGAGAGGACCTAACTACCCTAACTACGCGATGAACGTAGGACACCAAGGTGAATACGCTGGTATCGCACAAGCTCCTCACGCAGCTCGTGGAGACGCTTGGGCTTTCAACCCATTAGTAAAAATCGCATTTGCTGATAAGAACTTATGCTTCGACTTCAGTAAAGTTCGTGAAGAATTTGCTAAAGGTGCATTAAGAGAATTCGAACCTGCAGGAGAAAGAACTGCTATTACTCCAGCAAAATAGATGAATGAACACGTAGATAGGTGATTTCTCACCTATCTATATTTTTATAAATTCAAGTTTACTTGAAAACTTGGAAAAGATTTATATTATTAACATTACGAAATATATAATATTCGAAAGTAAACTGGTGCCGAAAATAGTAAAAATCAAGTTTGCTTGAAAACTTTCAAAACATTTATATTATAATAAATTAAAAAGTATTACTATGCAACAGTTTTGTTGCTACATGATTTTTATATGGAATAAAAATCAAAATTATTTCACGTTTATTAAATGATCAATTTAATAAAATAATATGGAGGAAAAAAATTATGGACCCTGTAACATTAGGTGTTGTTGCATTAATGGGTGCAGTTGCTACTATTGGAGGGGCTGCAGAGGACTTAGAATCCGATATCGGTTCTCAAAGTAACCCTAACTCTCAAGTTCAACTTGCTCCACAAATGGGACATTTACACCGTATGATAAACAAGGCGGCTTCTGGTGAACCAGTCGCTTATGGTGTTTGGTGTGGTGTCGCTGGTGCTATTGCATATTTAGTAATGTCTTTAGGTATGATGCCTATCGTAGCTATCGCAATGGGTGCTTGTGTCGCTGCTTTTGTTCACGCTATTTATACTGTTACATCCCACATGGGAAGGATTGTTGGACAATCCCAATTCGAACAACCATTATTTATGGATGTATTAACACAATCTTTAGGACCTATTGTAGGTCACGGATTTATAACTAGTTTTTGTATTGTCGGAATTTCTTACTTAATGACCATTCCTATTAATGGTGCTGCATTACACGTATTCCCATTACCACTCTTAGCAATGCTTTGGGGTATTGCTTTAGGTGCTATCGGTTCTTCAACTGGGGACGTTCACTACGGTGCAGAAAGTGAGTATCAAAAATTCGAATTTGGTGGAGGAACCCCTGTAGCTATTCAAGGGGATATCGTTACTAAAGCTCCATTAGGTGCTAAAAACTCTATGGATGTAGTAAACTTCTGTGCTAAATTTGGTGGACCATTAACTGGTTTCTGTTTCGGTCTCGTTGTATTCTTTAGTTTCTGGAATACAGTAGTATTTGGATTATATGGTGGTATTGTTGTAGGTATTATCATTGTTATCTTATTAATTATCATGGATAACTATCTTGAAGTATTTGCAAGAAACAAATATGGACCATATGAGGATGAATAAGGAGGTTTCGATTATGGATCCAATTACATTAATTTTATTCATCGCAATAGGCGGTATTATGATTGGTGCAGGTGTGCACTTTATCCCTGTAGGAGGAGCTCCTGCAGCTATGGCAACAGCTACTGGTGTAGGTACCGGTACTGCTATGTTAGCTGCTGGTGCAGGTTTAACAGGTCTTATTACTGCTGCAACTATGACAGGTGAACCATTTTATATAGTAGGTATAGGTGGTGCAATAGGTGCTATGATCATGATGGGTATTACCATGCTCATTGCTAACTTAATTTATATCTTTGGTGTAGGTATTGTACCTGCAGCATCAAAAGTACCTGTTGACTGGATTACCAAACGTAACCAAGAAGCTTACAAAACTCCTGGTACCGAAGGTCACGGTGTACCAGTAACTTCATTTGTAAGTGGTCTTATTGGTGGACTTCTTGGTGGTTTCGGTGGTGGATTAGTCTACTACGGTATCAACACTGCTGTTAATGAAAGTTCTTTTGTAACTGACCCTGCTATAAGTATTGGTTTAGCTGCTATTTTAGGTGTAGGTGTGTTCTTTATCAACTCTGTAATCGCTTCATACAACATCGGTGGTACCATTGAAGGTATGCACGATCCAAAATTCAAAAGGATTGGAACTGGAGCTATTGCATGTGCTATCGCATCTATCGTTGTCGGAATATTTTGTGTTATTTTAACTGGAGGTATCTAAATGTCTGCTGGTGGAAGTGCTGACGGTGCAGCTGCAGGTGCAGTAAGTTCAACTATGTTATTAGCATTAGGTATCGTTGGCGGATTAATCTGTATTTACCTTTCTGGATTTTTAGGAGACCTTATAGGCCCAGTAATTGCAGCTATTGGTGCTGTTTTAGCAATTATTTGGGGATCCGATGCTATTCGTAGAGTAGCAAGTTACGGTTTAGGTACTGGTGTACCATCTATCGGTTATATGTCTCTTTCCGTTGGTGTAATTTCAGCATTAGCTGGTCTCAGTTTAGCTACAGTCTTTAAAATTGGTTTACTCGGACCTATTGCTGGATTTGTTGTTGCAGTAATCATCGGTGCAATCATTGCTATTGTAGCAACTAAAATTGTTGGTATGAAAATCCCTATTATGCTCCAATGTACAGTTGAAATTGCAGGAGCAGCTATGTTATCTATCTTAGGATTTTCAGTTGCTATCGCAGGTAGTTACGACATGATGGCAATTTATGAACATGTTGTTGCAACCGGATTTATTGCAGTATTATTTATTATGTGTACTATGGCTATTCAACACCCATTCAACGCATGTTTAGGACCTAACGAAGATCAAGTAAGAACTCTCAAATGTGCAGCATCAACTGCATTCTTATCCATGACTCTTACCGGTCTTATGTCTGTCACTACTGGTGGATTAGGTTGGTTCATTGTATTCATCGTTGGTTTAATCGGTTGGATTGTATCATTCAGAGCATTTGTATTAGCTTCATGCAACGATGCAGCTTCAACTAGATGGGCTGGATTATGGCCTAACGTAGAGGAATAGAATAGGAGGAATCAAATATGGCTCAAATGTTACCTATGATTCAGGTTATACCTGAAATGAATTTCGGATTAGACCCAGCAACTGGGATTATCGGATCATCTTTAGGTTCAGGAATTGTACTCCTATCTATGGATGAAGTAGAAGAACAAGTAGCAAAAGTCGAATTGGCTGCTGATGAATTAATGGCTTCATTAGACCCATACACAAGTCCTGTTGGTTCATTCCCTGGAAGGGAAGGTTCATATGTTACCGCAGGTTTATTAACTAACATGGTATATGGTTTCTTATTAGCTACATTCATTATATTTGCTGCATTACCAATCTTACAAGTCTTGGGGGTTTTATAGATGGCTGATAAAAAAGCTCCTGCAGATGGCTGGCCGGTTATCAGTGGGGATTACATTGTAGGTGATCCTGAAAGCCCTGTTGCAGTAACCACTTTAGCTTCTCACATTGAAGCTGAATTATCTGGAGCAGCTATTGCAGGTCCATGTAAAACAGAAAACTTAGGAATTGAAAAAGTAGTTGCAAACATTATTTCAAACCCTAATATTCGTTTCTTAATATTAGCTGGTGCTGAAGTACAAGGTCACATTACTGGTCAAAGTTTTAAAGCTTTACACGAAAACGGTGCTGACCCTGACAAAAAGAAAATCATCGGCGCAACTGGTGCGATTCCTTTCGTAGAAAATGTTCCTCTCGACGGTATTGAAAGATTCCAACAACAATTAGAAATTGTTGATTTAATTGATACTGAAGATATTGGAGCTATTCAATCTAAAATTAATGAATGTGTAGAAAAAGATCCTGGTGCTTTTGAAGAAGAAGCTATGATTATTTCTGTTGATGATGATGACGGAGAAGAAGAAGAAGGAGAAGCAATGAAAGTTGTTTCTGCTGAAACTGCTCTCATCGAAGCAAGAATCAGAGATATTAACACCAAAATTGATATGGTTGGTGGAATCCAAAGAAATTTAGCCGGTAATTATGCTGGTAAAGTTCAAGGAATCATGATAGGATTAGCTTTTACTTTAATTATAGGAGTTTTATTCTTAATGTTCTAAGGAGAGTATAATTATGGTACAAATTTCTAATAAACCAAATATCAATGGAATGAAAACTGCAGCTGATGATGCAGAATACAGTTCAAAACTTCTTGCAAGAGAAGGTAAATTATTTGCAGGTTTACTAGCTACCAGATTTAAAGGTTTTGCCTATGGTGCTTGTATTGCAGTACTCTTAGTCGTAATTATTCCTTTCATTGCAAAAGCTTTAGGATTATAGAGGTGTTATTATGAGTGACGGAGATTCAATACCTCAAGTAATGGTATCCTCAGATGATTTCAACGCTCTCGCAAAAAAATTAGATGAAGCTGAAGAAAAAGTTGATTTCACTGTCGGAGAATATTACCAACGTTTAGGACAACAAACAGGTAGAGATGTTGGTATATTATATGGTATTATAATTGGATTAATTATTTTAGTTGTAGCTATAAAATTCGGTGTAGCTTCAATGTTGTCAACCTTAATATAGGAGGTTTATACTTATGTTTAGATTTGATAAAGAACAACTCGTCGTAGATATTGCTGGAGTAAAAATGGGAGGACAACCTGGTGAATACCCTACTGTTTTAGCAGGAACTATCTTTTACGGCGGACACAATATTATTAGTGATGAAAAAGCAGGTATCTTCGATAAAGATGCTGCTGAAGAAAGAATTAAAACTATGGAAGAAATGTCAGATGTAACCGGTAACCCTTGTGTTGTACAAACTTTCGGTGCAACCCCAGAAGCTATGGTTAAATACTTAGAATTTGTTGGTGACATCTGTGACAAACCTTTCCTTATAGATTCAACCGCAGCTGCTGCAAAAATTGCAGGTGTAGAATACGTACAAGATGCTGGATTATGTGAAAGAGCTGTATACAACTCTATCAGTATGGCAGCAGAAGCTGGTGAAATCGAAGCTGTTAAAAATTCAGACATCGATGCATCCATTCTCTTAGGATTCAACCCAATGACTCCTGGTGTAGAAGGTAAAATCGAAATTTGGGAAACTGGTGGATCTGTAATCGACCAAGGTATTCTCGAAATGGCTGACGAATGTGGAATTACCAAACCATGGATGGATGTAGCAGTTACTCCATTAGGTCAAGGTGCAGGACCTGCTGTAAGAACTTCTTTCGCAGTAAAATCCAAATGGGGATACCCAGTAGGATCCGGTATTCACAACGTTCCATCTGCATGGGACTGGTTAAGAGGATACAAAAAAGAACACAAAGAAGCATGGCCTGTTTGTGATATAGGTTCTAACATCGTACAACAAATGGCTGGAGGAGACTTCGTTTTATTCGGACCTATCGAAAACGCAAGACTCGCATTCCCTGCTTGTGGTATGGCTGATATTATGATTGCTGAAGCAGCAAAAGATATCGGTACCGAACCTGTAGAAGACCACCCAATTAACAACTTATTATAGATATAATAAAAGGGTCTAGATTAGATGATTCAGTTCATCTAATCATTTTTTTCTATTTTTTAAATAATTTTCAACGATTTTTCTTAAGAACATTTTAATAAGATTTATATTATCTTAAAAAGATATTATTATTTAACTTTATAATAGGAGAGGTTGAATAATGTCTTTTTTAAGTAGAATTTTTAATAAAGGTCCAAAGCCAATTATTGCTCATTCTAAAGAAGGTAATTTGGCTTCCTTAAGAGCTCAAAGAGCAGGTCCTGCAAGTCCGGGTGCTGTTCAAAAACCTGATACTTTTTATGTAACTGCTTCTGTTGAATTAGGTAACACTACTACAAAATCTATTGTAATGGCTACTAATTTAAACACAAGTGAATCTTATCTGTTAAATAAAACTGTTAAAATGACCAGGGATATCAGGCCACCTAAACCTTCTGAGGAGGTATTCGGTAAAACAGTTTGGGGTATTGAATTATCTAAAGAAGCGGTAACTGAATTAATTAGAGATACAGTATTGGAATCCCTTAGAAAATGTCAAGTTGATAAGGATGAGGATTTAGACTTTGTAGTAAGGTCCACTGGGGTTACAGCAGGTTTTGCTACTGCTGAAGAGGCAGGTCAGTTAATCATTGCTCTTGCTGACGGCTGTCTTGAAGCCGATATTCCTCCTCGTAAGATGTCTCCTGCAATGAGCATTTCTCAGCTTCCGGAAAGATTACAAAAACATTCCCTTTTGGAAAACATCATGTTTGACGGTGCTGTAGTTAGTGTAGTTCCTCCTGAAGGTAAGGAAACTGTTGCAAATGAGATGGAAGGGGAACTTGTTACTGCCGGTATTAAGTTAGGTGCTAAATGGACAGATGTTGATTACAGAAACCCTTGTGTTTCTCTGGATTTCGGATCTACCTTGGCCGGCCGTATTGTTAATGACAACGAACCTTACGCTAATACAGTCGGAAACTTCCTGGGTCTTGCTGGTGTTGTAAGCGACTCACTTGCCAGAGGTTCAGGAAAAATCGATAAGAAAAACGGTGCTGCTTTAGATTTATATGATGAAAAAGCAATGAAAAAGGCTGACCATAAAAAGGCAGAAGCCAATGCTTTGGAAGCACATAAATTAATTAACATTACAAAAGTTCCTATGGATGTTGAAAGATTCGGAACTGTTCCTGTAAATCCTGTTGCTGCAGAAAAGGCAGGTACTACATTAATAGGTTGTGATGTTGGTTTTAATGGTGATAAACTACCTGAATTGATGGAATTGGGTGCACAGTTCTATGATGCTGATGGTCTTCCAACCTTGCTTTCAACACTGGATTATGTAAGTACAAACATTGTTAAAAGAGTATTGGATGTTGCATTTAAGGAAAATGTAATTGTTGAAGGCTCCGCTTTGGGTATTACAGGTAGGGCAGGTATTACTGGCCGTAAACCTGAACTCATTTTGGAAGCGGTTCAAGACAAATTCGAAAATGTTGTATTTGTTGAGGATGGTCTTGCATTAGGTTCTGCTATTATGGCGCGTTGTATGAATTCAATGGGTACTCCTAAGGTTCCTATTGGAGGAAAACAGGGTGGAAGATGCATTCTTAAAGATCGTATGAAAATGGCCGGCGGAAAATTTGCTTAAATTAATGTGAAATTCATGATTTATGCAATTTTGATGGCTGGAGGTATGGGAACTAGACTTAAAGTTCCCTGCGAAAAACCTCTATTCAAATTACGCGATAAACCATTGATTAAATATGTGCTTGACAATCTAAAATCCTCTAAATTAATCGATGAAATTGTTATTGCAGTTAGCCATCATACTACTGAAACCACTGAATATTTGAAATCTTTGGGGGATGATTTTCAGATATTGGATACGTCCGGTGATGATTATCTCACAGATTTATCTTTTATTTTGGACTATTTTGAAAAAAAATCAAATCAGGATATTTTGCTTTTTATAAATGCTGATTTACCATTCATTTCAACAGAAATTATTGATTATACCTTGAATTATTATTTCAATTCGGATAAAGATGCACTATCTACTGTGGTTCCAGTTGAAATCTTCGAAGAATTGGGGTTGGATTATTCTTATGAATATAACGGCAATGTTCCTTCAGGAATGAATGTTTTAAGAAGTATCAATATTGTTCAGGATGAAGATCAGCTTGTCATTCCCAGGGTTGAATTGGCCTTGAATATTAATACCCTTTTGGATAGTGAAATTGCAGAAAAATTATACGATAGATATTATATTTAAATATAATGAAATTAAATAATTATATAATTATATTTAATTTTTATCAGGTGATTCAATGGAAAATAAACAACAACTTCCTAAAAGAGAAGAAAAATTATGGAGCGAAATTAAAAATTATCAAGTAGCTACCAACAATGCTCGTATCCTTGGAGTATTGGACGAATTAATTATCAACGAAAAAACAGGAAAAATTGTCGACATTGCTATTAGAGTAGAAAGCGACCGCAATATCCATGTAAAAGGCGCTAAAAGAAACGGTGACTTGTTATTAGTTCCTTTTGCTAAAGTTGAAAAAGTCGGTGAATTCATTATTGTAACTGAATAAGTTCAGTTATTCTTTTTTTATTTTTTTATAATTTCTTTTTTTTATGGATTTTTTATAATTTTTTGTTAACTATTTATAGTGTGGAAACTATATTATATATGTATAACAAATTCATATTTTATTTTATTAGGGTGATTATATGTTACTTGAAATTGAAAACTTAGCAGTTGAAGTGGCTGGAAAAAGGGTTTTAAAAGGCATTAACCTTGCTATCGACGAAGGTGAAACTCATGTTCTTTTAGGACCAAATGGGGCCGGAAAAAGTACTTTATTTTTAACCATTTTAGGATTTCCTAACTATAAAGTAGTAGAAGGTACCATTAAATTCAAAGGTCAGGATATAACTAAATTATCTACTGCGGAAAGAGTCAAACTTGGAATTGGGGTAAGTTTCCAAACTCCTCCTTCAATCAGAGGTGTTTCTGTAAGGGATTTGCTTAAAATCATTTCAGATCAGGATATGGATGATGATTTAAATCCAAGAATGCAGGAGTTAGCCGGACAGCTCAAGTTCAGTGATGAATTTTTAGACAGGGATGTAAATTACGGTTTTTCAGGTGGGGAAGTAAAACGTTCCGAAATCTTACAGTTGCTTGCTCAAATGCCTGACTTTACCATGTTTGATGAACCGGATTCCGGTGTTGATATTGAAAATGTAGAATTGTTGGCTTCTGAAATTGGAACTTTACTTGATAAGGACAAACCGCAAAGAAGCAGAAAAAGAAGTGGTTTGTTAATTACTCATTTAGGTTATATTTTAAATTTTGTTAGTGCTGATAAGGCGCATGTTTTAATTGATGGGGTAATTTCCTGTTCAGGAAATCCGTCTGAAATTTTAGAAGATATTAGAAAAAACGGTTTTAATGGATGTGTTGAGTGTGCGCAATGTTTATGAGGATGCTGAAAGGGCAAAAGATAAAAAGGCAGCAATCGGTGCTGATGTAACTATAGAAAATTTCACAGATGAAACTGTTAATGCTTTAGATATGATTGATGATTTGGATGATTTGTCCACTCAAACCAAAAAGGATTTATTAAAAGTTGGTGTGGATACTGACGAGAAAAACAGGTCCGGATCATTTCTGCAGGTTGATCAAAGTAATATTTTCACCAACAACACCATGTCAGATTCCATTGAGGTTATGAACATTGGTGTTGCATTGGACAAATACAGCTGGGTTGAAGACTACTTGTGGAATGTTGTCAAACCTGATGCAGATAAATACACAGCAAAAACTGCTTTACGTGAAAAAGAAGAAGGTGTCAAAAGCGGTTACTTTGTAAGGTCTCTTCCTGGAACTAAAGAAGTAATGCCTGTTCAGGCATGTATGTTCATTAGTGATACTGACATTTTGCAAACAGCTCATAATGTGATTATTGCCGAGGAGAACTCAGAACTTCACTTAATTACCGGATGCGCAACAGGTGATGACATATCTTCTGCAATGCACGTTGGTGTATCTGAAATGTATTTAAAACCTGGTTCAAAAATTACCTTCACTATGGTTCATAATTGGGCTGAAGAAGTTGAAGTACGTCCTAGAACCGGTGTTAAACTGTTAGATAATTCCACATACATTAACAATTATATTTTAACCAGTCCGGTTAACACTATTCAATCTTTCCCGACTGCATACTGTGACGGTGAAAATTCAAGAGCTATCTTCCAAAGTATTCAAGGAGGAAAAAAGGATTCAATCATTGATGTTGGTTCCAGAGTGCTTTTAAATGCTAAGGGAGCTAGAGGAGAAGTTATTTCAAGAGCTGTAGCTCAGGATGAATCTCAAATTTATGCCAGAGGACATCTGGCCGGAACCGTACCTGATGTTAAAGGACATCTTGAATGTCATGGGTTAGTTTTATCCGATGACAGTTTTATTTACGCTGTACCTGAACTTGAGGCCAGTTCTGCTAATTTGGAGATGTCTCACGAGGCCGCTGTTGGTAAAATTTCTGAAGATGAAATCAATTATCTGACTTCTAGAGGTATTTCAGAAGAAGATGCAGAGTCCATGATTGTTAGAGGATTCTTAAATATGGATATTACTGGTCTTCCTGATGAATTGGCTCAACAAACTCAAATGATGATTGATATGAGTCTTGATGGAATGTAATTCCATCCACTATTCTTTTTTTCTTATTTACTTATCGTATATCTTTTTTTCAAATGGCTTGTTTTATAGTATATAAACTTTTTGCCTTTAATTTCTAAGTAACCTTTATATTAATTATTAATGAAATATATTAATCAGTACATAATGTAATGCTGAGCTAGCTCATTACGTACATGAAATTGTGATTTTAAGGCGTGCCTAAAACAGTATGTCTTAAAAAAAGAATTTTAAAATTTTTTAAAAAACTTTAAAATTTGAATTTGAAAGACGAAAGTTTTTCTAAATTCGCAAAAAATATTATAGAGGAGGAGAAACTCTATGGCTGATGATGTAAAAATTGTAATGTTTTGTTGCAACTGGTGTTCCTATGGAGGAGCAGACACAGCTGGTACTGCAAGGATGCAATACCCACCGAATATTAGAGTTATTCGTGTAATGTGTTCTGGTAGAATTGACCCACAATTTGTTTTAAAAGCATTTAAAGAAGGTGCTGATGGGGTATTTGTAGCTGGATGTCACATGGGTGACTGCCACTATGATGCTGGTAACTACAAATTAGATCGTAGAATGAGATTAATTTATAGATTAGTTGAAGATATGGGAATTGGAAAAGAAAGAGTTCACCACGATTGGATTTCTGCATCCGAAGGTGAAAAATTCTCTGAATCTGTTAAAATGATGGTTAACAGAATCAAAGACTTAGGTCCAGCTCCATTAAAAGAACAATTAGATGCTGAAAATTAAATTGGAGGGATTTTATATGGCAGATAAAGTAAAAATAGGAACCATGTGGTTAGGCGGATGTTCCGGTTGCCACTTATCCATTGCGGATTTCCACGAATCCTTAATTGATGTTATGGAATTCGCTGATTTCGTATTTTCCCCTGTACTCATGGATACTAAATACGATGAAGTACCTGAAATGGACATTATTATTGTCGAAGGTGGAATCAGAAACGATGAAAACAGAGAATTAGCAGAAATGTTAAATGAAAAAGCAAACATGGTTATTTCTTACGGAACCTGTTCTTGCTACGGTGGTATTCCAGGTCTTGGAAACTTATGGACCGTTGAAGAATTAGAAGAAGAAGCATACATTAACTCCGTATCTACCGTTAACCCTGAAGGAATTATTCCTCACGAAGATGTACCTCATCTCGAAAGCAGAGTAAGACCTTTAAGCGAATGTATGGATATTGACTTAATGATTCCAGGTTGCCCACCTCGTTCCGATGTTGTAGCTGAAGCTGTTTTAACATTATTAAGAGGAGAAACCATCGAATTACCTTCCACTAACCTTTGTGAAGTATGTCCTAGAGAAAAACCACCTGCAGGTTTAGCAATGGACTTCATTAAAAGACAATTCGAATTAGGTTTACCAGAACCTGATTTATGTTTAATTACCCAAGGTTTAGTATGTATGGGTCCTGCTACCGTATCTTTATGTGGTGCAGAATGTCCTTCTATTGGTATCCCATGTAGAGGATGTTACGGTCCTACCGCAAAAGTATTAGATCAAGGAGCAAAAATGATCAGTGCGATTGCATCTGACTACGGTGTACAAGAAGATAAAACCGTTGATCCTGAAACTGTCGCAGATCAATTAGATGATATTGTAGGTACTTTCTATACTTACACATTACCTGCTGCTTTAGTACCAATGAAAATGCAGAAAGGAGGAGAATAAAATGGTTAAGCTTACAATGGAGCCTGTCACTCGTATTGAAGGACACGCAAAAATTACAGTACATCTTGACGATGCTGGAAATGTTGAAGAAACAAGATTACACGTTATGGAATTCAGAGGATTCGAAAAATTCTTAACAGGTCGTCCTGTAGAAGAATTAGCAAGAATTGTTCCTAGGATCTGTGGTATTTGTGATGTACAACACCACTTAGCAGCTGCTAAAGCTGTTGACCAAATTTTCGGATTTGATGATTATGAAATTTTACCAACTGCTTACAGAATGAGAGAAATCATGAACTGGGGTTCATACATGCACTCCCACGCTCTCCACTTCTATTTCTTAGCAGCACCGGATTTAATCATTCCAAACGGAACTAGACAAACAAGAAATGTTTTCCAAGTTATTAAAGACATGCCTGAAATTGCACTTCAAGCAATCAACATCAGAAGAAACGGTTTAGAAATGGTAAGAAAAATCGGTGGTCGTCCTATTCACCCAACTTCATCCACCCCAGGTGGTATTTCTACCGAATTAGATGCTGATACTCAAAAAGACTTACTTGAAAGAGCAAAAACAAATGTCGAATTAGCACAAGCTACTTTAGACTTAGCTATTCCTGTATTTGAAGAAAACATTGACTTAATTTCCTCATTAGGTAACTTCGGTGACACCAGACACTGTGGTACCGTAAAACCTGACGGAACTTGGGATGTATATAACGGTAACATCAGATTCAGAGACAAAGATGGAAGCGACATGTTCGAATACAGAAACGAAGAATACACCGACTATGTTGCAGAACACGTAAAACCTTACTCCTGGTTAAAATTCCCTTACATTAAAGAAATGGGATACCCAGAAGGTATTTACAGAGTTGCACCATTATCCAGGATTAACGTATGTGACCAAATGCCTAAAGAAGCACCTCTCGCACAAGAAGCTCTTAAAGCTTTCCGTGACGCTTTCGGATATGCTCAAGCACCATTATTATTCAACTATGCTAGACTCATCGAATTATTAGCATCTGCTGAATGTGCTGCTGCAGCATTAGAAGAAGATTTATCCGGTAAAAAATTCCCAGATGAATTAGAAAGAACCGAAGGTAAAGGTGTAGGTATTGTAGAAGCACCTCGTGGTACTTTAATCCACCACTATGAATCCGATGAAAATGGATTATGTAACTACGCAAACATTGTTGTTGCTACAATCCAAAACAACCCAGCTATGGAAATGGGTATTCACCAAGTAGCTAAAGATTACATCAAACCAGGTATGGAAGTTGGTGACGAAATCTTTAACTTAATGGAAATGGTTATCAGAGCTTACGACCCATGTTTATCCTGTGCTACCCACACAATGGATAGTCAAATGAGATTAGCTGAAGTAGATATTGTAGACAGTGAAGGAAACCTCATTAAAAAATTCTAAATTTAAGGGGGTTTTATAAATGATAGTATTTAATGAAGATGGCTGTATAAAATGTGGTGCTTGTGAAGGTACTTGCCCTACATCAGCTATTGAAGTAACACCTGACTCAATTATCCACTGTGACACTTGTGGTGAAGAACCAAAATGTGCTGACGCTTGTCCTAATGGAGCATTAAAAGTAGAAGAATATGAAATTGTTGACGGTGTAACCCAAGCAAGATTAGTATTCAACTCTATCTTATGTGACTCTTGTGGTAAATGTGAAGAAGTATGTCCACAAGAAACCATTAAAGTCACTGGTGAGAAATTAAAAGAAGTTGAAGGATTCTGTGTAATGTGTCAAAAATGTGTTGACATTTGTCCTGTAGATGTAATTGGAATTCCTGGTGTTAAAGAACCTGCTGCATGCGAATTAGATCTCAGTGGTAAAGGACCTGTTTACATCGCTGATTGTGTTGGATGTGGAACTTGTGTAGAACCTTGTCCTGTAAACGCAATTACCCTTGAAGAAGTAGGAAGTCCTGTTACCGTAAATGATGATTGTATCAGATGCGGTTTATGTTCACAAACCTGTCCTTGGAATGCAATATTCATCTCAGAGAAAAAACCTGTCAAACGTAGTAAAGAGATTACTTCATTCACTTTCGATTCAGCTAAATGTATTGGATGTAACACTTGTGTTGAAGCATGTCCTGGAGACTTTATTACCGCAAACAACTCCACTTTAACTGTTGCTATCCCTAGTGTATGTGCAGCATGTGGTTTATGTGTAAAAATGTGTCCTGTTGATGCTTTAGAAATCGAAATCGAATGGGGTGAAGGTAATCCTGTTGACGCAGAAGGTATCGGAAGAGACGTCGAAAAATGTGACTTCATCGGTGCATGTGCAAACAAATGTCCTACTGAAGCTATTCGTGTAGTTACCAAAACTGGTATGTGCTGCCCTGCTTTAGAAGAGACTGATTTAGAACCATCCTTCGCAAGCTGTATTAGATGTGGAGCTTGTGCTTCAATGTGTTCTAACGATGCTTTAAAAGTCGAACAATATGAAATCACTATTGGTGATGAACCTGTCGTAAGAGACAGAATTTCATTCAACCCATCTAAATGTGATCAATGTGGCGACTGTATCGAAGCATGTCCTTACGATATGCTCCACAAAACAGAAAATCCTAAATTACCAATTGCAGGATTCTGTACCTTATGTGGTCAATGTATCGAAGCATGTCCAGAAGACGCATTATGTTATAAATAGGTGTGATAACACACACCCTATTTTTTTCTTTTTTTTTAAATCTGTAAATTTTTATAAAATAATCTGTTTTTGTGTATTTCAACTATTTTATATTATAATTTTAAAAAATAGGATTAGTTTTAGTTTATCAAAAATATTGCAAGAATACCATGACCTCTTAGGTCATGGATGAATTGCACAAAAAATTACTTATCAAATGCTCTCTGAAGAACTTTAAATACCAATGAAATCTAAACTAATAAATGACAAAGTTAATCAAAACT
>NZ_JAZQIJ010000049.1:0-13817 GCF_045541095.1 Methanobrevibacter sp. | reverse complement strand
TTTTTTATATTTTAAAATTCTATCATAGTATAGACGGATAGTTTTTTATATTTTAAAATTATATCATATTATAAGCATATAGTTTTTTTTTTAATTTTGAAATTCTATAATATACTTATATTCTAAAATACTGATTGGTGCAATGTTAATAGGGGATGTGAGAAAAATGCAGAATAGATTAATTAAACGAAAATCCTACATTGAACAATTTGATGAATTTGTTGATACTGATTTTGTAAAGGTCTTTTTGGGTTTAAGGCGTTCAGGAAAAACAAGTTTGTTGTATAATTTAGTTGATGAGCTTAGAAGTAGGGGAGTAAACAATGAAAATATTATATTTATTTCATTTGAGTCTCCTGAGTTCAAATATGTCAATGATTCTGACAAGCTTGATAAAATAATTTCTGAAAAAGTTAAAAATACTGAAGGTAGGGTTTATTTGTTTTTTGATGAAATACAAGAAGTTTCTGATTGGGAGAGGTCAATAAATGGATATCGAGTGTCTATGGATTGTGATATTTATATTACAGGTTCTAATTCAAAATTATTGTCTGGTGAGTTAGCTACATATTTGGCGGGCAGGTATATTACAATTAATGTTTATCCTTTCTCATTTAAAGAGTTTTTAGAATATCAAAATCAAATTGAAGGCAAAAAGTTAACAAAAAGCACAATAAATAATTTGTATGAAGATTATTTTGAATATGGTGGAATGCCCGGTATTCTCTCTTTATCAAGTTCTAGAATGAAAATTCAGGGTTTAAAAGATATTTATGATTCAATTTTATTGAATGATGTTATTTCACGTTTTCAAATTAAAAAAATAGGCTTATTGCAAAGATTTGTAGAATATATGGTTGGCAATATTGGTGAAACATTTTCATCAAACAGCATTAAAAATTATCTAAAAGGAAATAATATTAACACAACACAGGACACATTATTGAAATATAATAATTGCCTGCAACAAACTTTTTTCTTCTCAAAATGTCGTCGTTTTGATTTTAAAGGAAAAAAGTTACTGACTATATATGAGAAGTACTATTTAATGGATCATGGTTTTCATAGTGTATTGGTTGAAAAAAGTGCTAAAAAAATACCTAGAGTATTGGAAAATATAGTATATGTTGAACTTTTAAGAAGAGGATACAATGTTACTGTAGGTAAATTAGATGAAAAAAATGATCAAGACGGAAAACCAAAAGAAATTGATTTTGTATGTGAAAAATCTGGAAAATATGTTTATATTCAAGTTGCTTATCTTTTATCATCTGAAGAAACTATAAACAGGGAATTCAGCCCATTTTTCAAAATTCCTGATAAGTATGATACATATGTCATCACTACAGATAGATATGACTTTTCCCAAAAGGGTGTTAAACATTTGAATATCATTGACTTTTTGTTGGGTGATGAAATTTAAACTATATAACTAATCAAAAACAAAAATAATTGTGGTGATAAAATGGTATCAGAAAAAATGGAAAAAGCTTTAAACGGACAATTGAATGCTGAAGTTTACTCAGGATATTTATATTTGTCCATGGCAGCTTATTTTGAAGATGAAGATTTAGCAGGATTTGCTAATTGGATGAGAGTTCAAGCAGCAGAAGAACTTGAACATGGAATGAAATTCTATGACTACATTATCAGAAGGGGAGCTTCTGTAACATTATCTGAAATCGAAGGACCTCAAACCGAATGGGACTCTCCTGTAGCAGCATTTGAACACGTACTCGAACATGAAAAAAAGGTATCCGGTTTAATCAATGATTTGGTTGACCTTGCTATCGAAGAAAAAGACCATGCAACCAACAACTTCTTGCAATGGTTTGTTGAAGAACAAGTTGAAGAAGAAGAAAACGCTATGGAACTCGTTGCAAAAATCAAATTCGCTGATGGCGACAACAGATTGATGTACGAATTAAACAAGGAATTAGGTGGACGTGCACCTTCCGAAGACTAGATTATTCTGGTCTTACTTTATTTTTTTGGTGTTAAAATGGATTACCCAGAAGGCCCTACCTGTGAAGCGCAGGTCGATTCCACAAAATATGAATCAGTCATGCTTGGAGAAAATGAATTAGGTAGCGTATACGTTCATGGTCCTTTTGGAGATGTCGACTCTGAGATAAAAATTGCCTATTCAATTGGAATGCATCCTCTTGAAAGCAAGTCTCACAGAGCCCTATTTGAAGATTTAATTAATAAGACAGATTTGAAATGCTGTTATTATCTCTACAACATTAATGTCAACGATAAGAATTCTGAAACCGAAGGGCGTCTTGAAGGCCAGAAACTGGCTCAGGAATTTATAAAAGATGATATTATCAGTAAAGATTATGACCTGTTTTTGGATATCCACTCAAACCGTGGTTCCAGAGGACCTGGGGAATATAAGATAACCAATTTCCTGTTTGCACCTGGATTTGATGAGAAATCTGAAAAATTCATGAATGAAATTTTGGACAGTATTCCTGAAATTGTTTATTATGCTCCCGAGTTTCGCTCAAGTCCTCCGTTCATAACAGAACCGACTGCGGAAGCCGGAATTCCTACTTTGGTATATGAATGCTATTCATATGAACCTTTTGATGTTTCATGTGATTTGGCATTGAAATTAATAAATTGTGTTGATAACTTATTTTAAAAAGAAATATTTATTATATATAAAGCTTATAAATAAATTGTTTATTAATTAATTAGGACGTGAAATGATGATTATCAAAGCACCTTCAAGAATACATATGTCTCTCATTGATTTGAATGGGTCATATAGGAGAGTCGATGGTGGAATTGGTCTTGCACTGCAGGATCCTCAATTCATTTTGGAAGTAGAAAAGATTGACGAAGGAATCGAACTGGAATTTGCAGATACAGTAGATGATGAGGAAGCTATTGAGGAGTGCAAAGAAAAGATTCCTGATGCAGCTCAAAGAACTATTGATCATTTTGATATTGATGCCGGTTTTAAGTTTACCGTACATCAGACATACCCTCCGCATTCCGGATTTGGAAGCGGAACCCAGATTGCAGTTTCAACAGCACATCTGATTACAGAAACTATGAATATAGATATTGAAAGCCGTGAATTAAGCAGCATTGTTGGAAGAGGAGGTACCTCCGGAATTGGAACATACACTCATGATTTGGGAGGATTCATTCTAGATGGTGGACACAGTAAAGAGGAAAAACCTTTGTTTTTACCTTCAGGTGCTTCCCAGGCAAAACCTGCAACACTGATTGCAAGATATGACTTCCCTGAAGAGTGGAAAATTTTAATAGCAATTCCGTATATCGAAAAACATATGGAAGGGGATGATGAAGTGGATGTATTCCAGACATATTGTCCAATTCCTAAAGAGGAAGTCGAACAGGTATCACATCTGATTTTGATGAATCTTGTTCCTTTCATGCTTGAAAAAGATATTAAAAATTTCGGATGGGCAGTTTCAGAGCTTCAAAAAGTAGGATTCAACAAACTTGAACATTCTTTGGATGCAAGCTACCTGCCAACCATGAAGGCAATTGAGGATGCCGGAGCTTACGGTGTTGGAATATCTTCATTTGGACCGGTATTATACACAGTATTTGATGAATCAAATGAATTCATCGTAGAAAAAACTAAAGAAATTATTGGGGACAAAGGAGTTGTCTTTGTAACCAAAGCACAAAATCACGGATTTACTATTGAAAAATAGTATTTCTTTTTATTTTTTTTTTTTAAGGAGTTATTTTCATGGAAAATGTCAGTGAATGGAAGGGTATCAACGGACAGCTTGTTTCATTTAAAAAACAAGTTGATGATGCTCAAAAAATTACTTTTTTAGGTTCTCCGGGAGTCTGCACACCATTTGCAGAACTTTTGGCTTATGCAGTAAGGGATGTTGAAAGCAATTTCGTACCTCTGCTCGATATTGATAATTGCCACAAATTTGAGTTTAAATCATATGCAATGGTATTGAATGATGAAATCTCTGATCCTCATGGCTCAGATGTAGTTGTTTTGCTGGGCGGACTAAGCATGCCTAAATATGATGTTGATACTGATGATTTAAACAAAACTGTTGATGAGATTCTAAAAGATGATGGTAAACTTATTGGAGTAAGCTTCATGGACATGTTTACTAAGGCGGGTTGGCTTGAAAAAGTTAATTTTGATGTAATCATTGATGGGACACTGACTGGTGTCGTTAAAGAATAATTTTTATTTTTTTAATCTATTTTTTTTGAATAAAGTGTATCATGCAGAACCCAATACTTTTACGTCTTCAAATGCTTCATAGTCAGATACATATATCATGCAAACTTCGTCCTTAAGGCCGAATATGAATGAATAGCTTTTCTCATCGTACTTTTGATAGTATCCGTCATATCCAAACATTTTTGTTGGGCTTCCACCTAGACTGGATGCAACCTCTTTACTGTTTATACCCTCACCAGGTGTTCTTGTAACTCCAATTTCGATATAGTGCTTGTCGTTGCTCCATCCCATTGCGCTTGATTTGACGTTTTCATCGTAGCTGACTTCAGTTCTTGAAGGGTCGTTAACATAATCTGACGGAAGTTCGAATTCCACATTGTCCACTTTTACTACCTGTGTTTGGTTTAAAAACAGAGCTGATGATGCTAAGGCTGCTGCAATAATTATGACTGCAATGATTATGATGCCGTATCTTTTAAAATTAGTCTTTTTTGGAACTTCAGCTCCGCAGTTTTGGCAAAATTGGGCATTTTCCTTTAGCTTAACACCACATTTTTCACAATATCTGTCCATAATAATAGTATTGAATTCAAGATTAAAAAAGTTTGTATATAAAAATAGTAAAAATTAAAGGAAGTAGGAATATTCCAACTTCAGGTCTTAAAAATTTAATGTTTTAAGGGGGATTAGATTTCAAATCCGCCGTCTACCTTGATGATTTGACCATCAATGAAAGAAGAGTCGTCACTTGCTAAAAATAATGCAACAGTTGCGATATCTTCAGGTACACCATGTCTTTTTACAGGGCATTGGTCAATCATTTGCTGGAGTGCTCCAGGTCCTCCGATACTGTCCACCATTGCTGTGTGGATTAATCCAGGTGCAATACCGTTACATCTGATTTCAGGACCTAATTCCCATGCGATTGATCTGGTCAGTCCCATCATTGCATGTTTACTGTCAACATATGCAGCAAATCCGTGGTGTGCTCCAAAGGATGCTACAGAACAGGTGTTTACGATTGTTCCTTTTCCTTTTTCTTTCATTACTGGAGCCACTAGTTGGGTTAAACGTAATGCTGAGGTTACATTGACGTTGAATACTCTGTTCCATTCTTCTATGGTCAGTTCCATCAATGGGGACATTGAAAGCATTCCTGCATTGTTGAAGAGAATGTCGACAGTTCCGTATTCTTCCATTGTGGCATCGAATATCTTTTCCACGTCGTCCATGTTTGCCATATCTGCAATGACATAGATTGCTTCTCCGCCTGCAGCTTTGATATCGTCAACCACTTCTTTTGCTCTTTCTTCGTTTCTTCCGGTTACTACTACTTTTGCTCCTTCTTTTGCGAATAATTTTGCAGTGTCTCTACCCATTCCGGATGTTGCTCCGGTTGCGATTGCTACTTTACCGTCTAGTTTTCCCATTTTATCACCTACTTAATTGTTCATGAATTTCATGAAAATTATGTTGATATATTTATTTTAAAATTTATATAAATAATTAAGTTAAAAAATGATATATATTTAATATATGTGGGATGGAGCTGTCTTTTGAAAAGATTATAAAAAAATTTTAATTATATTAAAGTCTAAAAAAATGAGGATTTCTCCGACTTTTTAAGCCGGAGGTTCTGGTTTATAAATTATAAACTTCTTGTGCAGAAACAATAACGATGTCGTTTGATTGGAGTGTTGAAATCAATTCGTCAAGTTGTTCTGTATGAAGCAACAGGATTGCCTTATTGATTTTGTCGTGTGTAAACGCATAGAGATATTCCAAATCGATATTGTTGTTTTTAATCACATTTAGAATTGATGTAAGTCCACCAGGTGCGTCATTCATTTCCACACCAATGATTTCAGTGATTTTTACTAAAAAGTTATTTTCTTCCAAAGCATCTTTACCTTTTTCAGGGTCATCAACGACAAGCCTTAAAATTCCGAATTCGGAAGTATCTGCCATGCACATGGCTCTTATATTTACATCTGCATCTGAAAGTACTTCAAGAGGTTTGGACAGGCTTCCCATTCTGTTTTGTAAAAATATTGATAACTGTTTGATTTTCATGCTTTCACCTTAATGTAAATTTCTCTCATCGATTACTCTTTTTGCTTTTCCTTCAAATCTTGGTAGGGTCTTAGGTTCTACTAGTGTGACTTTTACTCTGATTCCTGTTTCGTTTTCTATTGATTTTCCGATTTTTTCCTGAACTGCCATCATTTCTTTAACGCCGTCAAAGAAAATGTCCTGGGATGCTTCGACTTTCACTTCGATTTCATCCAATGTTCCAGGTCTTGTTACTATTATCATGTAATGAGGCTCGACGTCACCCGCTTTAAGCAAGGCCTTTTCAATCTGTGAAGGGAAAATTGCCACTCCTTTGACTTTTATCATATCGTCTGATCTTCCTGTAATTCTGCTCATTCTGGCGTGAGTCCTTCCGCATTCACATTTTTCATAAGTTATTTTGGTTAAATCTTTTGTTCTGAATCTTATTACAGGCATTCCTTCTCTTTCGAGATTTGTCAGTACAAGTTCTCCAGGGGTGTCTGCACCCAGTGTTTTTCCTGTATTTGAATCTATGATTTCTGGGTAGTAGATGTCTTCAGGAATGTGAAGTCCTTTTTGAGCTTCACACTCTATACCTACTCCCGGACCCATGAGTTCGGTTAAACCGTAGATGTTGTATGCCTTACATCCGAAGATGTCCTGAACTTTCTGTCGGATTTCCTCTGTCCACATTTCAGCTCCAAAACCGATAGCCTTGATGCCAAGGTCTTTTGGGTCGATTCCATCATCAAGAGCCACTTCACCCAGGTGAATTCCATATGATGGGGTAAAGATTAATCCGGTGGTTCCGAAATCCTTCATTATTTCGATTTGTCTTCTGGTTTGACCTGTTGAAATTGGAATGATTGTTGCGCCGACCTTATGACAACCGTAGTGAACTCCAAAACCTCCGGTAAACATACCGTAACCGTGGGTGTTCTGAAGAATATCTTCCTCGCCAATTCCCATCATGGTCAGTCCACGGGCAATTGTTTCTGCCCATGTATCCAGATCTTTTTCAGTATAACCTGATACAACAGGTTTTCCTGTGGTTCCGGAGGATGAGTGTAATTCTTTGATTTGTTTGATGTCAACTGCAAACAGTCCGAAAGGATAGCTTTCCCTCAAGTCATCCTTTGTAATGAATGGTAACTTTTCAATATCTTTTAAAGTTTCTATGTCTTCTGGATAAACTTCTGCTTCACTGTATCTTTTGTTGTAATACGGAATTTCATTGAATGCTCTTTTTACAGTGGCCTGAAGCTTTTTAAGTTGTAATTCTTCAAGGTCTTGCCTTGGCATAGTTTCAATTTCTTCATTCCAAAACATATTTTGCCTCATTTTAATTTAATATTATAATATTTTATTTTCAATATCTATAAAATTTTCTTTTAACTATTTAAATTATTAAATTTAATATATTATTGATGTTATTGTCAATACACATCGCAACTTTGTAAAATTTAAATACTTTATTGAAGTAATAAATAATTGTAAAATTGTAAATTTTATTTGATTATGGGGAAATTGATATGGATATGATGAGTGTATTGTGGCAAGTTGGAATTTTTGCGTCAGTCATCGTCTTTGGAGTTAAGATAGGACTGGCTTCAGGATTGGCCAATTTGTCTAAAAGATTATTTGCTGTAATTTGCATTGCATATGGTGGTGGGGTTGTTTTGATATCAGCTATTGCTTCATTATATGCGGATCAGTTAATTCAGGCCATTTATGGTTATAACACTATTTTTTATATAATAATGGCTTCAATCATGATAATAGCAGGTCTGTTTACTATCAGAGAGTGGAAAATACATGATAAGAATACGTCAACTGCGACATCTCTGGCTATTATTGCTCCTTGTCCATGTTGTTTTGGTTCAATTATTGCAAGCGTTCTGATTGTAGCGCCAACAATAGGTGTCAGTTCACTGAATTTAAGTTGGTACGCTGCAGCAGCATTGGTTGGAGTAATGATTGTTACATATCTGGCATCAAATACAATAATTCGCCTTACAAGCAAGCCTTATCCTATCATATTGGGAAATTTCATGCTGCTTTTGGGAGCATATTTCTTGCTTTCAGCAATTGTAATTCCAAACATTGCAGGTGCTTTAACCAAAACCATGAGTCCTGTTTCTCTTGGTTCCCCTCAAGACATACTCATGATAATTATAGCATTCGCTATTCTGATTTTTGCAGGTATGGTCTTAAACAAAAGAGGCAAAAGTATTTTAGAATAAATTTAGGTGAAAATATATGGCTTTAAATATTCCTGGTGGAGAATTTTTAACAGGTTCTCTTGACGTAATCTCACAGAGTCTAACCATTCCGGTTCTTGTAATATTGCTTATACTAGTAATAATTACAATCATTACTTTGGGTGGGGTAATCGCCGAGTATACCTCAAGGCGTAAGGTTCCTGTGGGAACTATCAGAGATTTGATTTATGATATCAATAATGCACAGACTCAAGATGATTTAAAAAATGTAATTGCCAATGCGAAAATTCCAAAGGCTCAAAGGAAAGTCTTAAACGAAATTGCTTCTTCAGAAACTCTTGGAAAGGATTCAAGGGAGGCTCTTGCACGTAAACTATTTGAGTTTGAAGAGGAAAAGACAATGTCCACTTTACAAAAAACTGACATTATCACACGTATCGGACCAACTCTCGGTTTGATGGGTACATTAATTCCGATGGGACCTGGTCTTGCGGCTTTGGGCGCAGGTGACATCAACACTCTTGCAAGTTCACTTACCGTTGCGTTCAACACAACAATTGTCGGTATCGGTTCAGGTGCAATGTGTTATGTTTTAGGTAAAATCCGTTCAGGATGGTATGACAGATATTTATCTGATTTGGATGCATTGATTGATGCAGTTCTAGACAGAATGAGTTAAGTGATTTTATGGTAAGAAAGCAAAGTCGAAGAAGGTCTAAAAGGGTAGAGGAAGACCCTATGGCAGGTACATCCAACCTTGTGGATGCTATGCTTGTTATTGCGGTAGGTTTTCTCGTTTTCGTTATCATAAGCTGGAACATGCAGGCAATGATTGATCCCGAACAGAACATTCAGGAACAGATGCAGCAAAAGACCATGACGGAAGTTGATCAGGGTCAGCAGTTGAATGAAACTCCTGATACCTCAAACAGCTCAGGTCAGGGATATACCGAGATGGGTAAGGTCTATAAGGACCCTGCGACGGGCAAGCTGATTATGGTGGAAGGTTAACCCTTCCTTTTTATCCTTTTTTTATATTTTTATCAAATCTTTTGACATAAACTATTTTTTTGAAAATCCTTATATGCATTGAAAGTTATATATAATTTATTGGTAAAATAACATATAGGGTGCATAATATTGATTAAGTATAATACTGTCAGGGTTCTTTTTCTGAATTTCATTACTTCAGTAATAATTGCTATTGTAACCGTCAATATTTTAGACGCCTTTGATTTAAATGCCGGAGTTTATTTGGGTATTTTATTCGGATTATACTTTTTGGCCGTTTATTGCGTTAACAATCTTGTTGAAGCACGTGAAATACCTAACAGCTATCTCAGATTTCTGGCAGCTTTAATTTATATTGTTCTATTTGACATTGTATTTATTTATGTAATGCCTATGCTTTTCGGTGCAGATGTTTTCCCGCCAACAGAAACACTGCTTATAAATAGTGGCGGCGTCAACATGGCTTTGAAACTGTCCGTCGAATTTTATATGGTTCTTTTTGCTATTGTTGTGATGATATTGAATTTTATAATTTACAGAAGAACAAAACATTACATTAACTGATTCATTAAATGGATTTCAGTGTTTGATATAGTTTAAATAATTGTTTTTACATATGTTATGCTGTTGATGTTTTACGGCGGTAATTTTCCTGAATTGAAAAAAATTTTAAGGTGTAGATGATATGGAATTTTGTCCTGAATGTGGTAAGATGCTGATGCCTAAAAACGGCAGAATCAAATGCAGGTGCGGATATGAAAAATCACTTTCTGATGAGGATATTGAGGAACAGTATACCATGGAAGGTGAAAAAAATCCTCAGTCAAAGGTAATTGTAACCGACAGAAACAACGTTGCTCTGCCGACAACAAGGATAACCTGCTACAAATGCGGAGGCACAAAAGGATACTGGTGGACAGTACAGACAAGATCTGCTGATGAAGCGCCTACCAACTTCATAAGATGTGCCAAATGCGGCAACACATGGAGAAGTTCCAACTAGAACATAGGCTTCCCTCTTAATTAACTTTTGGTAACTTAAATCTATAAACTTTTTATTTTATTCAATAATATATAAAAATTATATTTATTGATTTATTTATTTTTAATATAATTTTTTAAGGATTTATTCTATTAATGGTATTATTTTTTATTTTAGGTTATTATTTATAGAATAATTATTTTTTTCATAAACTAATCACTAAAAATATGTCATTTTTTGCATATTGTTTGATGTTTGAATGTAACGATGAATTTTGAGTATGTAGAGTTTGAAAAATAGCAATTCTAAATAATGTTGGGGAAAGTAGGAGGATAGTGCTGATTGGTTACATCAGATGATTTAAATATTATAATTTATGTTCTGCTAATCATAGAATTAAAATAACGAGTGCTATAATGTATCTGGTCTTAAGGTCTTCGTGGAAGCTTGCATTCATGCTTAGCAGTATATGTATTAATGCATTTATGCACAAGTTATTTATTATTATTTGATTAATAATTAATCATTGCTAAAATGTGTATGAGATGCGGACATAAAGTTATGGATGATTCAAAAAAATGTCCATTGTGTGGGGTTGATTTTGAAAAAATAGTGCCTGAAAAAATAGGTCGTTTTGGATATAGGAGCAAACAAAAAAAGATACAAAATAAATTTGAAGAAGATTACGGCATTGAAATTGATGAATTAAAAAATAATCTAATTAGAAAAACTTTTTTTGAAAAAAAGAGTCTGTAAAATTTTATAGGCTTATTTAATTTTTATGTGATTTTGTGTCCAGTTTTGCATTTGGAAGTCTAAAAATGTTAGAATTCCATTTTTGGTCTTGTATAATTTCTTTATTTTTTCTGGGTTGGTTTGTCTGTAGTAATTTTCTACTTTATTGGATGTTTTTTCTATATTTTCATCATCTAAGTGTTCTACGTATCTATGAAAGTGCATAATGATGTGTTTTCTAATGAAATCTTTTAATACGACTGGAATGGCTCTGTAATTTTGTAAATATTGTTTAAATTGCTCGATTGCTTCTTGTTTTGAATTTTGTCTGAAGCAATTTTTTAATTCTTGTGCATTTTCGTAAATATGGTCTCTTGCTTTTCCATTTATCTTGTTTCGTCGACAATGCACTTTTAATTTATGATTTATTGTTTGGAATAGGTGAAATTTGCATAATTGATGTTTTATTCCTATTTCATCTGCTACATTACGATTCATTGGGAATAAATCTTTTGTTAAGCAAATAAATGGTTTATTTACCGTTGAATCTAGGATAATTTTTTTCGTGTTTTTTGGTATTCTGCGACGTACAATTTTTTCTGTGACTGAAATATTGAGTATCGCATCAGATAATGTTAATCTGGTACTTGTCTGATGTGGATGATTCTATCCCAATATATCTTCAAACTTTACCTTGGCATGTGCTCTGACTACGATATTATCAGTATTTTTCTCTTTAAAAGAATTCTCCTTTATATTATCATAATTTAATACAGCCATAGTTTGGCCCATTTTTCCATCCGCCTTATTTTTTGAAAAAATACAATCTTCAATAATCAAATTACTATCATCGTAAATTGCTCCGCCACCATCTTGAAAACTTTTTCCTTTCGCATAATTATTTGTGAATGTAGAATCCTTTAAAACGCCTTCACCTTCATTAAATATTGCTCCACCCATTTTTTCAGAAATATTATCTATAAATTCACAATTTTCTATAAGTATATTGGACATAGAAAGAATTCTTAATGCTCCACCACTACTATTTAAAATATTGTTATAATAGTTATGGGAATATCCGTTTTTAAATACAATATTTTTCAGAGTGATGTTTTTTGCGGTGATAATGAAAATACGAGATAAACCTCCTCCATCAATATTATGACCATTACCATTAATGACAAAATCATCAATGTCCAGTTCTATTCCACCTTCATAAAAATCAATTTCATACTCTGCTAATGATATGTCTTGCTTTAGAACATATTCTTTAGTATTTTTATGTATCTCTTCATCGAGGAATGTAAAATCATAATTCTCATTTTGACGTGAAATATTCCAGTTAACTATTCCGGCACCCACTATCTGATTATTTAAGGTCGGTGGTGAATTCTTTATAAAGATCTCCCCATCATTAAATATGCATTTACCTTTATCATTCATTTTAATTTTTGTTAAATTCAATTTTGACATATTAACGATATCTTTGGAGTTTTCATTAACAAAAATATTATTTTCAAAAGTAGTTCCATTTAAAGTACATACTTTACCTTCATTAAAAATTAAAGATTTTTCAACATGATTGCTGTTAAAATTTCCGTAAAAAACATTTAGTGTACAATCGTTATTTGTGTTATATATCATGTCATCGGCAGCATTTTCTGAAAAAATACTATTATAAATTTCTAATGTGTCCTCATTGATAATAACATAGTTGGAATTACTATTTAAGAATCTGCAATCTAAAACTTTTAAAAAGTTTTCATTAAATATTAAGAAATTATTTTCATTCCTTTCATTTTTAACATTATTGGATATTATGGAATTTGACATTGTAATATTGCCGGTTACATACATTTCATCTGCTGTTTTTGCGGAATTATTCTCAAATGTACAATTATTGATAATGTAGCTGTTAGAATATTCTTGGTATATGGCACCGCCCTTTTCTTTTGCGACATTCTGTTTAAAAATGCAGTCATTGAGTTCGCCTTTGGAAATTATTAATGCGCCGCCGGATTCATCACTAGCATTAGATTCAAATAAACATTTATAAATTTTAGAATCATAAGAAGATATTGCTCCGCCGGGATACTTTGAGAAATTATTCGAAAAAATACAATTAGTAATGTTTGAATTTTCATGCCAATCTATTGACCCGCCACCTACATTACCAGAATCGCCTAATGACTTATTTTCGGAAAATGTAGAATCATTTATGTCCAAAACACTATTACTCCCGCCAACTATTACTCCACCAGCACTGTGTGAAATATTTCTTGAAAAATTAGTGCAATCAATATCTAAATTGACATCAATTCCACAATATATCGCTCCCCCATAATTGCTTTCATTATCAAAAATAGAACAATTGTGAATTTTTAATATTCCTCCATCCTCAATAGATATTGCTCCACCACTTTTTTCAGAATATCCATTTTTTAAATTAATATTTTTTAAAGTTATGTTTTTTCCAAATACTTCAAATATTCTAGTTTTTCCGCAGGCATCAATTTTATGGCCATTTCCATCAATAACCATATTGGCTTCTTTTAATTTAATACCGTCAATGTAATTTGAATTTTCATTATCTTCTAGTATAATATCG
>NZ_JAZQIJ010000048.1:0-4238 GCF_045541095.1 Methanobrevibacter sp. | reverse complement strand
AGTTGGGATATTTTTTTAAAATCTTGTTTTCATTTAATTTTTATATATTATAAAATACAATATTTTATTAAGATATATGTGTTTTATTCATATTTGGGAAGTTATGCTTTAAAATAAAACAAAATATGAACATTGAATTATAAATTTCAAAAAAACAATGAGGTTGTTAAATGGACAAAAAGAAAATCATGATAATTGGAGTGATAATATTAATCATTGTGGCGGCAATTCTTTTTGTAGTGCTGACTGCACAGAATTATGAAAGAATCGAAATTACTCCGAACGGAACCAGCATAGAAGTTCCATTAAATCAGACAAAATATGCTGGAGAAGTTGAAAGCGCCAAAGTCTGGAACTGGAACAATGGAATAATGGTTACATACAACAGTTATGAGGATGACAATCTCATCAAAGTAACTGAAATGGGTTTCGATACTCTGAATAATGTAATAAAAAATGGAGAAATGCAGAATACTGACGGTTTTACATGCTATGTGGTAAATGCTGATAAATTATTTGAGATTCATATATTTGATATCATTAAAGTAAATTACAACGGCAAATTCTATTGCATACCTTTAGATAATCAAACCACTCATGACAATATTATAATCTGCTGCAATGACAAGGATATGGCAGTTCACATGGCAAACTCAGTAAAGTACAAAAATGTCTATCATGTTGATCATAGTATAAACGGCAAAATATCTTCTGTGAAAAATATGACAGGTGATTTACAGTCAAAAGCAAGTGATTTTGTAAACAATACCAATTTAAGCAGCATACAATCTTCAGTAGAACAGAAAACAGGATCCGCTATAGATTCAGCTAAATCTCAAATCGAACAATACACTGGAAAATTACCTATATGAAACTGATTGAAAATCTTTAAAATAAGAGTTGGGATTACTATGGAAATTATTAAGGAAAAACAAACCCCTAAAAAAAGCTTGAAAAGAAGCTTAATCGTATTTATTGGAAACGTCATAGGAATATACCTGATAAGTTTTTTAGGATTGGGAGTTGAAATCAGTCATTCAGGGGACATACTGATGTTAGTATTGTTCCTTGGTCTGGTCAATGCAATACTCTGGCCAATTCTGACAAGAATAGCAATGCCGTTTCTGGTCTTAACTTTCGGTGTAGGAACACTGATACTGAACGGTCTACTGCTCCAATTACTTGCACCATCATTTGGAATTGCAATTAAAGGCCCTGCAATAATTCTTGCACCTTTAGGAATGGCTGCAGTTACAACAGTATTGTCCTCATTAATAACAATTAACGATGACAGTTCATATTACAGGTCTGTTTTAAGAGATGCTGAAAAGAAAAGAAAAGGCAACGTCAAGGATTATCCTGGAGTGATAATCGTTGAAATCGACGGCCTTGCACACAAGGTTCTGCTTGAAGCAGTCGACAGGGGTGTCATGCCAACCATGAAAGGGATGATTGAAGGCAATGAGTATAATCTTAGGATGTGGGAAACTGACCTGTCATCCCAAACCGGTGCAAGCCAGGCAGGAATCCTTCACGGAAACAATGAAGGTATCGTAGCATTCAGATGGATAGAGAAAAGCAACGGCAATCAGATGATGCAATGCTCAGGAATCACCAAAGTGCCGGAACTGGAAGAAAGGATTTCAAATGGGGACGGATTGCTTGTGGACAATGGAGCAAGCAGGTCAAACCTATTTTCCGGAGACACTGACAATGTGATATTTACATTCAGTAAAATCATGGACTTTGGGAAACTTTATAATAAGGCATGGTACTCAGTGTTCTCCAATCCAAGCAATTTTGCACGTATAATCTCATTGTTTTTAGCTGACATGGTGCGCGAGATATGGTCACAACTCACACATTCAATAAAAAACGTCAGGCCAAGAATAAAACGTGGAATAATGTACATTCCAACAAGAGGTGCCACAAACGTGTTCATGAGAGAAATCAACACTTCAACACTGATCGGAGACATGATGGTTGGTGACATTGATGTTGCATACTCAACCTATCTCGGTTATGATGAGATAGCTCACCATTCAGGAGTCAGGGACAGTGACGCATGGATAGCCTTAAAGCAAATGGACGATCAAATCAAGCACCTCACCGACGCAAACAAATACTCTCCTAGGGACTATCAATTCGTGATTCAATCTGATCATGGTCAGACAAACGGCGCCACATTCACACAAAGATACGGCCAAACCTTTGAGGACTTCGTCAAATCCTTGCTTCCGGAAGACATGACCATGTTCGCTAAAATGACCTCAAACGATGACCACTTTGTAGGGGACTACACTCCATTTTCAAGAAAGAAAAAGAAAATAGAAAAAGAGAAAGAAGAAGCACAGGAATTAAGTGACTCTGAAGTTATTGTATTGGCTTCAGGAAACCTTGCAATGATTTATTTGACACAGTGGAGTCAAAGACTAACATATGAGGAACTTAACAGTTATTTCCCTGAACTGATACCCGGTATTGTAAACAACGAGTATGTTGGTTTCATTCTAGTCAAATCCCAGGAGCATGGGGACTTGGCTATTGGAAAGAATGGAACATACTACCTGGACAGTGGTGAAATTGATGGTGAAAACCCTCTTGAAGGATTTGGTAACAACATTGTCAGACATTTAAAAAGAACCAGTTCGTTTGAACATACACCGGACATCCTTGTAAACAGTTTTTATGATGAGGAAGCTGATGAAGTATGTGCATTTGAAGAATTGGTTGGAAGTCACGGTGGAGCAGGGGGAGATCAATCCAAACCTTTCATACTTTACCCTTCAAGCTGGAATGTCAGTGATGATGACATCATCGGTGCAGAAAATATTTATAAATTATTAAAAGAAAATTTAGCCGAATTGAAAAATAAATAATGAAAATAAGAATAGAAAAAGGTATGGCATTTCATAACCATATCTTATTCTTTATTATTTTTAATTAATGTTTCTAACTTATCCAAACGTTCATTTAACTCTTTTTCACGTTTTTGGTTATGCCTTAATAAAATTGCAGCTGTTAATGTTGCAGTACCCACACCTGAAATGATGTATCCGCTCCAAACTAAAAGCAGGCTTATTAATTTACCAATACCTGACTCACCAAGTATTGCATAGCCGTTACTTGTAAATGCATTTGAAACCATGACTATGGCATTTAAAGGTTCAACGCCTTCTGCAAATAATGTTATAATAAAGCTGAAAAATACTATGGAAAATAATAGTATTATTGTGATTCCAAGGCCGTTTGTTTTGGTGTATTTTCTGAATTTGTCAAGATAGACTTTTATGAAATATGCATAGATAAGAACATGGATTATGTAAATTGGCCAAATCATAAGGGTGCTGTTATAAACTATCAATATTATGGCTTCATAAGGAATCAGGAGGAAAAAAAGTATTTTATTTCCCCAAGAGTCATAATCCAAAGTTAAAGCAACATATAATGATATGATGATTTGCAGAACAATAATTGGAAGTATCTCTTTTCCTTCAAATACCAAGATGTATAGTATGAAAAAGAAGAATATTAACATCATTATTAAGTAATAAACTTGTTTTAATGTTTCAAGTTCCTGTTCAGGAAAATATTCCTTCGGATTTAAAATTCTACTTTCACTATTGGCTATTTTTTTATAAATAAATTTTCCAACTGTAAACAGCACACCAAAAACTAAAATTGGAATAAGTAATTCACAGACAAATTTAAAAATCTCCATATCGTTTATATTTATTAAAACTTATATTTTAATCTTTAATTTTTGATTTTTAATTGAATTTTAACACAATGTTTGTGATGGATAATTAAACGAGTAATTTCGTTTGTCTGCATAATTTGAATAAGATTTGCTTAATTTAGATTAAAGATTAACAGTACCTAAAAATTTAATCTCTATATGAAATAGGGTTCACTTCAAATTGAATAATCAAAGAGTGGCAATATTAGTTTTGTAATTGATTGGCAACTTAAAAAAGTCACACTATCATACTTTAATTATTTTTAAAGTCTTGAAAATTGGAAATTAAGACAATAGGTTTTATATAACCTAGAAACAAATTAAATATTGTGTACGGAAATTTATTAAATCTTTTTTTTCAAAAGATGCAATAAATGTTGTCGAATTTAAAATGGATATTTTCCAAAGAAAACAAAAACAATATGTGGAGGTTATAACATGATTATGGGAAATATGATAATGAATGTAATCAGGATATTAATAATAGTTTTTATAATAT
>NZ_JAZQIJ010000047.1:0-6642 GCF_045541095.1 Methanobrevibacter sp. | reverse complement strand
GAAAATAAGAAAAAAATAAGAAAAATAATGAAGAATAAAATTTACAACATTATTCTTCAATTAATTCGTAGTAAGAACCTTCAGCACATGATTTGCAGACAGGTTTTCCACCAATTAACTTGTGACGGCCGTCAGATACCTTTTCACCACATACTGAACAGAATGCAGTTGTGTAAGGTTTACCCGGCATGTCTCCTGGTGTCAGTTCAATTTTTACTTTATCGACCTTGAACAGCTCTTCAGGAGGAGTTCTTCTGAAACGGGCAATCATTTCCTCTTTTGTTTCTTCATCCTTGAATTTTTTGTTGGCGTCTGCATCAGTTATCCTTAACGCTTCACCAGTATCCTGGTTCATGAATGTAGCTGCAAACTTACCATAATACATTTGTTTGAGGGTTCTTTTACCCATAGAACATCCTGTAACGGATTGAACCGCATCAGACATGCATCTGTCAATTTCAAGAAATACAATGAGATTTTTATGTCTTTCATTTAACGGCATTCCAAGAAGTTCAAGACCGTACATTGCAAGCTTTGTTCCAATTGCAATTCCTCCGCAGATATGTCCGTGAAATTCTGCAGCTTTTGCCAGTTGTTCATCATAATCTTTTTCATTCATATATTTCACCTATAAATCTAATATTAAGTTTGTTTTCATCGGTACACATACTTTTCTTTTGTCATCCAGTTCTTGAGGTTCACAAATGTTTCATCCATTAAAAGCCTTAATCTGTCTTATTGAGAAGTATTTTAAATACTCGGCCGATATTATTAAATAGTTTTATTTAAATATCTTTATTGTAGTAATCGTGATTGTAATGAACAGCAGATTTCTAATTGAATTTGAAAAGTTAAATACCACATGTAACAGTATTTATGATTTTGAAGAATTTGATGTATTAATAATATTGAATGACGGAACGAATCTGACAAGCTGGAATGATGTGGAAAACAAAAATGAGATTATATATGTCAGTGAAGACCTTTCAAAGTTCACTGACCTGTCATATAAATATGCTGATTTAACCAATCTAAAGGCAATTGTTGCTGATGTAACCGATAAGGTGATCGATATGAACTCCATGTTTTATTTTTGCAAATCTTTGAAAGATATATCCTTTTTAAATAATTGGGATGTGTCCAATGTTAAAAATATGGAATATATGTTTTCAAACTGTGTTTCTTTAGCAGATTTATGTCCATTAAAAGATTGGGATGTTTCAAAGGTAATTTCAATGGAGTGCATGTTTGAGAATTGCAAATCTCTAAAAGATATTTCACCACTGTCAGACTGGAATGTTTCAAATGTGAATGTAAATTATACTGTTGGCATGTTTGACGGATGTGGGTATGATTTGGATTTGTCAATTTTTAAGGAATGGGATATGGAAATGCTGACTGATAGAAATTGGGCATTTACTGGCTGGAGATAAGTATTCTTGCACCATTTAGGTATAGCTTAGCTATTTACTTAATTCTATTTTTTTATTTAAATCACGAGCCATCAAATAATAATAAACATAAAAACCGCACCAGAAAACCGCTCCAAATACAAGAGCAATTGCAATCCATGTTATTATAGGACCTATTCCAAATTCAATTGGCATCCATTTCAGATAAATCGCTATTAAAAACAATACAGTCATTCCGATACCCATCTGAAAGATTATCTGTAACGGCAGTGCAATGTCATCCCTTTCATAAATCAGACCTGTAAGAGAGAATGCCCATCCTGCAACAATGCATCCTAAAAACAGATTTATAATGTCAACACCTGAAAAACTGATATTTTGAGGACCTGCCCCAAGTGAAATCAGCACTGCGACTAACAAACCTATAAAACAACCAACGAAAGCGCCTAACGCTAAACTTTTAATTATATCTGTTAACTTCATTTTAACACCTACAAATCCAAAGCCTGCTTAAAATCAGGCAAATATTTTCTTGAGATATTATCTTTTATTCCATTTTTAAGTTCTATAAACATCATTCCCTTTAAAGAGGGAGCAACCCTTTGTATCTTTTTAAGATTGACAATTGTAGTCTTCGATATTCTTACAAAATCCCCATTTAATGATTCTTCAACCTGATAAAGTGCTTTTTTAATTACATACGAGTTATTCTGAGTATATACATTAACCTGTTTATCCTCAACACGAAACATGTAGATTTCAGCCAATTCCAGAAGTGCAATGTCTGAACCTTTTTTTACTGCAATCATATCACTGGATTCATCACTTTCCAAAATAGATATGGCTTTTGACACATTTCCTGTCAGTTCATTCGTATGAATATCAGCATGGGGCTCTGTAATATCTCTTGAAACAAACAAATTTACTTTCATGATTTAATTCCTTAATTTTTCCATCTCTTCTTGAATTTTACGTTCTCTGTAATCTTCACTGTCAAAATTGTCTATAAATACATAAGCCTTTAAAAAGTCGGAAATAACTCCAATTCCCCAGAAAAATACCGGAAACAGTACCCACCAGAAATCTGGGGAAAATAATCCGTTTATAATAGCCAGTATTGCATTAACTATAATATATGCCTTTAAGTTCCTATAAAATTTTATTTTCTTATCAACTCTTTGTTCAGCTCTTGATCTTAAACTATCATACATATTATCGTCCTCTTTAACCGATAATATTACTTAGTTAAATTATATTTAAATGGCTAATTATCAACTTAACTGAAATGCAAAATATGATAACTGAAATGCTAAAAAAAGATAATGAAAAATAGTAACTATAAGATAGTTACCAAATAATATAAAATTGAAGTTATTGCAGGAACTGACAAGTTGTCTATTCCACCATAACTTAAAGCTTCGCAGACAGTTGCAACTGCTGAAATAGCTATAATGTATACCATATTGAATTCAGGCATTACACATCCGATTGAAGCAAAAACCATCCATACAAATACACTCATTACGGTTGTAATTACAAACATTGTGAGTGATCCTTCAAGGGATTTTGTACCTCCGAATATTGTGTATTTGACTTTACCGAACTTTTGACCAATCAATGCTGCAAATCCGTCACCATAAACCATTGGAACAATAGCCAATGCTACAATCCAGATATAGTACTTAGGATCTCCTGCAGGAGCGATTGATGCGAATATTGCAATTAAAAGAGTCCATATACCTGCATAGAAAAATAAACCTAATGCATGACCGGATTCAGTTACACTGTTTTCTATTTTGATTGGTGAATATTCAGTCAGGAAGAACAGCACGATTGTAATAGGCAGTGTTAAAAACCAAACCATTACCCAAGGGTCTGAGAAAAATGGCATGGCAAATATCATGTTACCTACCATAATATGTAAAAATTTACGTGAGACTTCCGGACGTGTCTTTAAAACCATTTCCGCTACAACGAAAATGACAGCTACATAAATATATACAATAATTAATGCAAGGATATCAGAGAATATCATTCTTCATCATACTCCCCGTATTCACAACCTGCATTTTCAAGTTTAACATGGTCTATTAAAGTTCCATCTTTTTTATATAATTTAAGTTCACCATAACCGCTTCCTCCATTCCATAAACGATTATGTAATTTTTTACCGTTTGGAGCTTCGTAATTGAACAGCATCATTTCGTCACGTTTGCAGTAAAGAACCAGTTCAAATCTTGAATTTTTATTGCTTGCATTCACATGCCAGGTATGCACATCTTCACCTTCCTGGAAGTCAAAGTCTATTTTTACCCTATTCCAGAATCTTGCAAAGTTATATTCATACATTGTTCCTTCATAGTAAAATCCAATTAACAATTTACGAGGAAGTTCAATACCAAATGCTTTAGGTCTTCCACCACCAGCTTCAAATGCAGAATTATTCAATTTTTTACCTGAAATAAGGCTTGTAATGTTACATGATGAAATCCATAGCCATGGTGAAGTGAAGTCTCCGCCCCAATTTTTATCGGCATAACCATAGGATTTTTCTGGAATAACCTCATATTCTTCCCCATCTAACCATACAGTTCCGCTGTATTGGGTTTTAATTCCTTCTGCATGCCAAAACATTTCAAATGCATTAAGTTTTCTGAAAAAAGAATTTGCACCATAACCTACATTGAATGTGATTTGTTTGTCTATATCCAAATCCCACATCATGTCTCCAGCATCGGACATGTATTCAGGATGATTTTCAGCATCTTCCGCAGATACTCTTGAAAATCCGCTCATGTGTGTTTCTGTCAGACTGCAGTCTCCAACCTGAACATTTAATTCATCATCAGGGCAATTGAAATACTTCATTGAGTAAAAATTATGAATCTGTTTTGGTTCTTTTCCATAAGCACCCGCTTTTATCATACAGTAAGAAGGTCTTTTGCCTTCTTTTTGATTTTTTGGAAGTTGACCAAGTGTAGGTTCCTCTTCAGCCAAATCAGGGTTACATACAAAATATTCTATAAAAAAAGGTCTTGCTTCGCCAGTTTTCTTATTATATCCTGTAAAAGAATGCCACCACCAGTCATATCCCTTTTTAGCAAGTGGCCCTTTAAGCATATAATGATTTCTTTTCAGATCACTCTTATTCATAAAAATCCCTCCCCAAGGTAAATATATATTATATATATTAAAAATCGTTTAAATAATTTTTTATAAAATTTAATGAAAAAATAGATAAAAAAAGAAGAAGATTATCTTTTAGAGTTCATTTCTCTTATATCATCACGATAATAGAAACTTATAGTCAATATTATCAGCAATATTATAAATGAAATTCCAGTGACCCCATAAAAATCATCTTCATCAAAAATAATTTGTTTAACAACAGAATCTTGTTTGAATTTAGAATTTCCAGCATCGCCGTTACTGTTTTCGGAAGCGGCTTCCTGTGAATCGGTGATTTGTGTATCATAGCTTGATCAACATCATTGACAGGATTATCTGCATTGCTGCTCGGATCTGTTCTTTGACTTTGAGTACTGTTACCTGTATTCTGGTTGCTTCCATGATTGGAATCTCCATTACCCCTATTTGAATTTCCACCATTTCCATTTCCATTTCCACCCATATCATCATATGGAATGGCAGGATAGACATAATCAGGCAGTTTTTACATTCGTTTGTCAGCATCCCCAATATCAAAAAAAAAATGAAATTACATTAAATCATGAATTTCATCTTTAATATAAATTATTACAATCACTAATGAAACAACTGCCAAAACAGCCATGACTAAAGAAGTTTGTCCGAATGCCACAACAGAAGCTGCATTACGGGCCACATTTCCACCTGCAAATACTGCCATTAAAACTACTGAAAGAGCAGAACCGATTGCGCCTATAATCTGTCTGACAGTGTTGTTGATTGCGGTTGCATCCTCCACATCACCTGAAACTACTGCAATAGTCCATGTTACAGCAGGCATTAAACCTAAACCTGCACCAATAGCTCGTATGATTTGAGTTACAATCATATATTCGATGCCGCTGTCAACCTTATAGGTCATCATCATCAGGTAACCTACAATAGTGAAAATACAGGATAAAATCAGTACTTTTCTCACACCGAATTTATTGGCCATCACAGGACCTATAAAATTAAATACAATCATCACCAATGTTGCAGGAAGAAGCACGATTCCTGCTACTGTTGCTGAGTGAAATGCTACTCTTTGAACAAACAAAGGCAGGATAACATTCAGTCCGCACATGGTGAAGTAGAGCAATGCTGAAAATAATGTACCGAAGAAAAAATATTTATTTTTCAAAGCACGCAAATCCAGCAATGGAGTTTCAATGCCGAATTGTCTTTTAACAAACAGCACCAACGAAACTGCTCCAACAACAATAGGCAGTATTACCCAAATTAAATCAAAGCCGTTTTCTGCAATGTTTGAAAATCCAAGCATTATTCCAACACATGCAAGCACACATAATACCAATGATGATGCATCCAACGGATAATGATCTGTTTCAAATTCCAATTTAACAACTACTGAAGCTATTACTATCAGCACGGCTATTGCAGCCGCAAATATCAGAAAGATTGATCTCCAACCGACATAATCTATTATCAGACCGCCTGCAGTCGGAGCAATAGCCGGTGCTATTCCAATAATAAATCCAAACAAACCCATATAAATTTGCCATTTTTCCTCAGGAATTACCTTAAACAGTACAATTTGAGTTATAGGAAGTAAAATTCCAGAACCTATCGCCTGAATCACACGTGCCAAAATCAATGCTTCAATATTAGGAGCAATGAAAGCTATCAAAGACCCTATTAAAAACAATGCCAGTGACGCCAGTAAAATTGTCTTAACTTTAAATCTGCGTGTGAAAAATGCAGACAACGGGATCATCACGCCCAAAACAAGTAAAAATGAAGAATAAATCCACTGTGCGGTTGTTGAAGATATATTGAAATCGGCCATGATGCCTGAAATTCCAGTTGTAACAACACTTTGAGCAGCACTTAATATTGCTGCGGCAACAATGAAGACTATTAATGTTGACATCCCTTTATCTATATTCTCATTCATAAATATACGCTCTAATAATTATTTAAGAATATATTATGCAAAAAAGTATATAAAATTAATTTATATGATTTTTATTTAAATTTATGATTAATAATTTGAACAATATTATAAAAAAATATTGTAATG
>NZ_JAZQIJ010000046.1:0-2488 GCF_045541095.1 Methanobrevibacter sp. | reverse complement strand
CTTTTTTATTGGGAGTTTCGACAGCAAGATGAGTGTTGTGATTAGAACTGCCGCTATGATGGTACCCGCTAAATTCTTGCTGACAAGAATTATGATAGTACAAAGCAGCAATCCTAAAAATTTATGAGTGGGATTCATACGATGAAGGATAGAATCACCTGTTTGATAAGTTAAATCAATCATGGGCAGCTAAATATTTCTTTTCGAGTTTTTTTATGAAATTAGAGTATGTAAGGTCTTCATCAAGATCTAAACCAATAAGGTCAGCAGTTATTTTTGTCTCAGGCTGTCCTATTCCAAGTTTATCGCATAAGTATTTATCTGCAAATACGCGTGAAGGAATATCATTGAATTGAATTTTCCCGGCATCTAAAACAACGATTTTATCCGCAACTTCAGATAGAACATTTGGATCATGCGAAACCATTAATATCGTGGTGCCATTTCGATGGAGATCCTTCAAGATGCTTATAATTTGATTTTGTCCGTCTCCATCAAGGCCTGAAAAAGGTTCATCGAGCAATAATATTTCAGGGCTTACAACTATCGCGCATGCTAAGGCAAGCCTGCGCTTTTGACCTCCTGAAAGCGCAAATGGTGATACATTCTTCATTTCATTTATGTTAAGACCAACGGCCTGCATTGCTTCGATTGTTTTTCTTTCTTTTTCATCCGGAGAAGACGATATATTTTTCAAACCAAAACCAATTTCATTCCAAATGTCTGATTCAAAAAACTGATTTTCAGGAAATTGGAATACGATTTGAAGTCTTTTACGAAAGGATTGGGAATCAAACCGCTTTTCGTAAATGTTCTGTCCATCCAGTAAAACGAACCCACTTTCAGGTTTATGAAATCCTGCAATTGTTTCAAGAAGTGTTGTTTTACCGCAGCCGGCTTTTCCTGTTATGCCTAAAAATTGTCCCTCTGTTATATTTAAATCTATATTGTCTAATATCTTATTGGAATTAGAATAGCGGACTGTTGCATGTTTTATTTCAAGCTGCATAATTCCTCTGCAAGTTCAGCTTTCGTTAGCGGACAATTTTTCAATTTTATTCCTTTTTGAAACAGGTCATGATACACACGTACTGGGAAAGGAATCTGTATTCCGGCCTCTTTTAGTGTTTCATAATCAGTCAGGATGTCACGAGCAGAACCGGATTTTATGATTTGATGATCAGAAATCAGGTAAATCATATCCGCGTGTAACACATCTTCAATATTTTGTGAAATTATAACAATCGTTTTATTTTGATTTCGCAGTTCTTCAATACAAAGCTGAAGTTCTTTTCTTCCGTTAGGATCCAACATGGAAGTAGCTTCATCAAAAAAAATGATACTGTTGTCTACGGCTAAAATTCCTGCTGCTGCAGCTTTTTGTTTTTGTCCTCCTGATAATGTTGAAACATTCCTTTTTTCATAGCCTGTCAAGCTGACCTTGTCTAATGCAGACTTAACGCAGTCAGATTGAATTGTTTCCGGCACATGATGATTTGTCAAACCAAATTTAATATCATCCTCTATAATAGGAGAGACAAAATGATTATCAGGATTCTGGAACACAATACCACATTGTTTTCGTATTTGGTTTATTCCTTCTTTACAATTTATATCGATATCGTCGACATAAATTTTTCCGTCGCCTATTGGAAGCAGGGCTAAAATCAGTCTGACTAATGTTGATTTTCCGCTTCCATTCTTTCCTAATATTGCAGTTACTTTTCCGGGCTCAATTGATAAACTAATATTTTCGATTATTTTCTTGTTATTGTTATATGTAAATGAGATATTTGAAACATTGATCACAGTTACTTCCGGTATATCATTAAAAAAATTTTATTCATTAGATATCAATTGTTTTCGAATCAGATCAATACATTCTCGAACAAGATATGAGAGGCTGAAATTCTCAATTCCAACGACCTGATTGTCACATTGATTTAAGGGAATTAAAAACCGTATCGCCTTTGATTGTCCAACAGCAATTGCCATTGAAGGAGTTATCTCACCCAATAGTGAATCAGCAATTACGATTCCCAATGGTCCTACGATTATGTCAGCCTCTCTGCATCCAGTTATGACAGCGTTTTCACCTGTGGCTGCTTCATCAGCCCCTGCTTTTATCATAGATTGAGTAGCAATGGTATTTGTCCCAATGGCACGAACTGTTATGTCAGGAAAATTCTCTTTTATACTGATAGTTAATTGGCGGCCTATTCCTCCACCTTGACCATCTATTATTACCACTAATTTTTTTTTCATTTATAATCCTTAATAATTTTGAATTACTCGAATCACAGGATATTTTTATAAAAATTATGTATGTTTGCATTTTCCTTTAATTCTGCTCCAAATCCTGCAAAGATTTATTATAATAGATATAATGGTAGGGGAAACTTTTTTAATATCTGAACGTTATTATTATGCATGAAAAAAACGATATAAATATGGCAGGGATAAAAATGAATAAATATAAAATTTCTAT
>NZ_JAZQIJ010000045.1:0-26892 GCF_045541095.1 Methanobrevibacter sp. | reverse complement strand
ATCTACAACGAAAAATTAGTAAAAAAATAAAAAATTAGAAAAAATTATTTATTGGACAGACTCATTATCTTATTTTTTTTACAATAACTTTAAATACATTTAAATATTATATTAAAATCAGGGATTCAATATAACAATTGTTAATTACTTTTTAAAGTAATTTATAAATAGTACTCAATTAATACTATTTAATGTAACATATTTAATTCGGTGATAATGAATGAATAAGAAAATTACATTTGTATTAGTGTTGGCACTTGCGGCATTTTTAGTAATGGGTGCAGCCAGTGCAGGTTTCTTGGACTTTTTAGGTGGGGGATCTGATGACACTGTAAAAATAGGTTATTTACCTTCAGACCACGATGCAGCATTATTTGTAGCTGATGCACAAGGTAAATACGCTGAAAAAAACATTACTACTGAACTTGTACAGTTCAATAACGGTGGCGACTTGATGACTGCTATGGCCAGTGGTGAAGTCGATATAGGATATGTGGGAATTGCTCCTGTTTTATCTTCTGTAGAAAAAGGAGTTCCTGTTAAAGTTATTTCTTCCGCTCAAACTGAAGGTAGTGGAATCGTTGTAACTGAAGAGTCAGGAATCAACTCTGCAGCTGATTTAAAAGGTAAATCAATTGCTACTCCTGGTGAAGCTTCAATTCAATATGTATTGCTTTCATACTACTTGAAAGAAAACGGATTGTCTACTAGCGATTTGAATATTTCCGCTATGAAAGTACCTTCAATGAATGATGCTTTAAAAACCAAACAGATTGACGGAATTATCACTTTCCAACCTTATGTAAGCATTGCTGAAAATCAATCCGGAAATAAGGTTTTAGCCGATTCATTTGAAATCTTGCCTGACCATCCATGTTGTGTAGTTGTAGCATCTGATGACTTTATCAAAAACCATGAAAATACTACAAAAGATATTATAGCTATACACAAAGAAGCTACTGACTTCATTAATGATAACATTATGAACGGTAGTTCTGATGCAGTTGTAAAACTCTTGCCAAAAGATATTGTATCCGATGAAGAGTTAGAAGCTCTCTCATTAGAAAGTTTCCCATTCATCTCAGGTATTGATAAAGATTTCAAATCTGATGTGGATGAATTCCAAAAACTTGAAGTGGATATTGGTATTTTAAACAGTACCATACCTCAAGACAAACTTTACTGGGAAGCATAGTTATTTAACTATGCTTATTTTTTTTATTTTTTTCGTATTCTGATTTTAGATAGGCAATGGCTTTTTTTGTTTTTTCATCTGAAACATTATTAATTACTCTCTGATTTTCAATCAGCTTGTCCATATAGACTTTTCTTTGTGCATCATCAACAATTTTGTATCTTGAAAAACTGACAAGTGATTCTATAAGTGCAGGCAGGCCTCTGTTGAATGCACAAGCATTTTTGTCATTGATTACAAAATCTCTGATTTTTCCTGTGATGAAATATATGTTTTTGTCGCCATTGACTGGAAAGTCATCAGGTCTCTTTTTCTCAATATTTTCAACATCCACAATAATGTAAGCAGGGGTGTTTTTAATGATGACTATGTCATCATCTGTTGTATAATATTCATCGCCCAAGCAATCTAGTGTAGCATAGGTAAAAATCAATGGGTCTTGGGTAATGTTAACTACATATTCATTAGTATTTAGTATGTTTTTTAGGGTTTTTGATCCTTCAAAGATTCTGCAAAATACTTTGTCTTCACCAAGGTACCTGAATGAAAAGACGCCCGCATTTTTAACTCCGTCTTCATTGATGGTTGTTGTGATGCATTCATACTGGATTTCAGGTTCAATCCCTACTTTACTTAAATCATAATTCATTTTATCATATCATTTGTTGAGAAAGGCTCAGCTATTTTATTTAAACTATTGAAAACCTGCATTAATGAAGTAATCTCCTCATCAAGATCTTCATTGTCAATACTTTTAAGAATTTCAATGTATTGTGGAAAAATCTGCTTTCCGTTTGAGAAAAACAGGTAGTATTCGTTGATGTTGACTTCATCATGATTTAAGTCTTCAACAATTTCATTGTATAAATTGTTTAAATCAATGAAGCTTTCATGAAACATTTCTTTAATATCTGAAATTGGTTCATTATTATCTATCTTTTCTAAAGCAGAATTTAATCTGATTATGGAAATGGTATAAGTTTCTAAATCAATTTCACCGTCCATAAAATCACCTTTTAGGGTATAAAAAAAGAAAAAAAGAGTTAATTTCTCATGTGAGAAATTATAATTTGATTTTGATATCGAGTGCAGATGAACCTTCTTCGTAGACGAAGATTGGGTTGATGTCTAACTCAGATATTTCAGGGAAGTCTAAAGTTAATCTAGCTACTCTTTTGATAGCTTCCTTAACTTCTTCAACATCACAAGGAGCTTCTCCTCTGTATCCTGCAAGCAATTTGGATACTTTTGTAGAATCGATTTGTTCATCAATTTCCTGAGAGCTCATACCTTTTGCAAGGTTGAATGAAACATCTTCAATAAGGTTAACGTAGATTCCGCCCATACCGAATGCAATCATAGGGCCGAACTGTTTGTCACGAATCATACCTACAATGACTTCTTCACCTGAATCCATCATTTTTTGAACTTCCACACCGTCAGGAATGATGTCAGGGTGTGCCTTATTGGCGTTTGCAATGATTTCATCATATGTTGCTTTTGCCTCTTCAGCACTTGCAATTCCTACTTTTACACCTCCGATATCGGATTTGTGCAGGATTTTGTCTGATGCGATTTTTAGCACAACAGGGAATTCCATTTCTTCTGCAAGGTCTGCAGCTTCATCTGCGGATGTTGCAAGTTTGATTGGTGCTGCTGAAATTCCGTATGCTTCAGCAACTGCGTATGCTTCACTACCGAGCAATGTATCTCTTCCGTCAGCTTTAACTTTGTCGAATATTGCTTTAACTGCATCCTTATCAACATCTGAAACATTTTCGACAACATCGTCATATTCTCTTTCTTCGAGTTTTGCATATCTTGTCATTGCTTCAAGTGCAGTTACTGCAGTTTCAGGGAATACATATGTTGGTACACCATTTTCCCTTAAAGCGTCATTTGCTGCTTCAAATGATGGCCCACCCATGTTTACAACAATAATCGGTTTGTCGAATTCTTTTCTTTCTTCCAGGATTGCATTTGCAATTCCGTCAGGATCTGCTGATGCGGTAGGACATACCATAACGATTAAACTGTCAACTTCATCTTGGCTCAATACTATTTCCAGAGATTCTTTGTATCTGCTTACAGGTGCATCTCCCAATACGTCAATAGGGTTTTTGGCACTACCTTCTTCAGTTACGCATTCTTTTAATCTGGCAGTAGTTTCTTCATCGAATTGAACAAGTTGTAATCCTGCCTTTTCCATTGCGTCTACTGTAAGTACTCCGCCACCACCTGCATTTGTAATGATGGCTACATTGTCTCCTTTTGGAAGCGGTGCTTTGGAGAATGCAAGACCTAAGTCAAACAGTTCTGCCATGGTTTCCACACGCATGATTCCGGATTGTCTGAATGCAGTATCAAATGCTAAGTCACTTCCTGCAAGTGCTCCTGTATGTGATGATGCGGCTGCTGCTCCTGCTGAGCTTGAACCTGATTTGAGCACGATGATAGGTTTTTTGTGAGCGGTTTCTCTCATTGTTCTGACAAAGTCTTCATCATCGGAAATTGATTCAAGGTAACAGATAATTACGTTGGTTTCGTCGTCTTCTGCAAGGTATTGCAGCAGTTCAATTTCAGTAACTCCTGCTTTGTTTCCTAAACTGATAACTTTACTAAATCCGATTCCTGAAGTTACACTCCAATCGATAATTGCTACCATCATAGCTCCACTTTGTGAAATAAATGCCATATTTCCGGTTGGTGGCATCATTTGTGAAAATGATCCGTTTAAAGGAGTGTGGGAGTCAGTAATTCCTAAACTGTTTGGTCCAATAATGTTTATACCGTATTCTTCACCGAGTGCTGTTAATTCTGCCTCTAATTTAGCACCTTCTTCTCCTACTTCTTTAAAACCTGCAGTAATAACAACCATATTTTCCACACCTGCTTCACCACATTCCTTAACAGTAGGGTTTACAAATGCAACAGGGATGGTAATTATTGCTAAGTCTACTTTTTCAGGTATATCTTTAATGTTAGCATATGCTTTTTTACCTAAAATCTCTCCACCTTTTGGGTTTACTGGATATATTTTGCCTTCAAATCCATCATTGATGAGGTTGTCGACAATGATGTATCCAACTTTACCGGGAGTATTGGATGCACCAATTACTGCCACGGATTCAGGTTTAAACATCTTATTGAGATCTTTCATATGTCTTTCTCCTTATAATTTTTCTTAATTTACCATCAATTTATAATGATAAATTATTAAGAATTATTATAATATAATATAAGGTTTTATTAATATTTAAATATATATGCAAATTTCTTATTGGATAATTTTAATGCTTGTCTATTCTTTTTTAGATATTTTAAAAAAAGTAATTGTTTTTTTCAAAAAAAGTAATTTGGTGATATTTTAAAAACATGTTTTTTTCAGTTAAACTATTTAATAGATAATAAATATAAATACATATGATTAAATAAACTTTTGATATTTTATGAAAATAAAATATCTGATTAAAGGGATAATATGAGCTTAATTATTGCATATATTGGAAAAAAAGGATGTGTAATGGCCGGAGATAAAAGAAAGATAGGATATTTTGGTGATAAGCAAAGATTAGATGAATTAGAAAAAGAATTATATTCAGGTGAAATCAGTAGTGATGATGAATTTCTAAAAAGGGCAGGTGAATTGGGAATTTCAATCAAAATCACTGATGATGCAAACAAATTAAAGATTGTTGGAAATTGTGTTAGGGGTGAAGTAAGTACAAAAGGAACATTTGAAACAAAAAGAAGACGTATTTACGGAACCACAAACGGTTATCAGATAGTTGAGATATTGGGTTCTGAGACACAGTCACGTAAAGCTGGAGAAAAAGGGATAATTATTTTCGGAAATGATTATGCAAAACAGTTAGCTCAAGGCCTTATTCAAAGTAAATGGAAAGCTTCCCAAAGTTTAAAATATATGGGTGAAGTGTTCGAAGGCATTTTAAAAGAAGTTTCCAGTAAAACTCCAACTGTTGGTTCTCACTTTGATACATTAATCCAACAGCCTAAGTTCAATGCATCCGAAGCTCAAAGGCATCTCAACATCACTATCGATAATGATATTAAGGTATTGGTTAAGTTTAGACAGGATCTGACTGAAAAATTAGTTCAGCAGAATATCGCAATTGACATGGCTAACAAGATAATTGATAAAGGCGAAGTCGGCAAAGTAGTTTCCATTGATGGAAATATGCTTCTTGTTCAATTGAATGATAAAACACAGGCAATGGACGGTAACTGGAAACAGCTTGCAGCCCCTGGCCAAAATGTTTTGATGTTCACAGAAAGTGACAATGTCAAAATAGGTGATAAGGTCATCATTGAAAATGAAGATTTATGCCTTAAGAAAGACAAGTCCGCCCTCAAATGCGATATAATATTATGTTCATTGTGATTGGGGATTTAAATGAAAATAACATTTTTAGGAAGTGGTGGTGGAAGGTTTTCCGCTATTTCACAGCGCAGGATGACTGGAGGATTCCGTATAGATAATCTGGGAGGTAAAAACTATCATATCGACCCGGGTCCAGGAGCGCTTGTAAGAACTTACCAATTTGGTTTTGATCCCCGTAACTTAAGTGGTGTTTTCGTCTCTCATGCTCATACTGACCATTATAATGATGCTGAAGTTCTAATTGAAGCTATGACAAGAGGAATGACTCGAAAATACGGCACTATATTTGGAAGCGACAGTGTTTTGAACGGTTATGATCAATGGGGACCTTGCATCTCCAAATACCATCAGTCAAATTCCAGGCTGGTTGTGCTGAAACCTGATAAGTTTGAAAAGGTGGACAATATTCAGGTTAAGGGGACACGGACAAATCACGGTGACCCTACAGGTTCAGGTTTCCAGATAGACTATAACGGTTTTAAGGTCTCATATACTTCAGATACGGGCTATTTTGACGGACTTGCAGAAGACCACAAGGGCAGTGACATTCTGATTGCAAGTGTGCTGAGACCTGGCAACAAGTCAATCAACGGGCATATGTGCACTTTGGATTTCATTAATCTAATCAATGAAGTAGAACCAAAAGTTGCAGTCATGACTCATTTGGGTTTGAAAATGATTTCAAGCAACCCTGTCACTGAAGCCAAAAAGATTTCAAAGCAGACTGGCGTTAAGACTATTGCAGCATTCGATGGTTTGTCATTCAATGTGAACTACAACAATCCTAAGAGATTCCGCCTGATATCCCTTAAGGATGTCAATTCACCAAGTCACAGTGTAAACCATAAGCTGTTCAACAACGAAAGAAGGAATTCCTACCAGACAGCTTTCAAAAATCATGAATTTGATGAAGTTTCATTCATGAAAAAAAATTAGATTTGTTTTTTGAGGTTAGTAGGGTGAATGAATCCTGAGCGAATCATATGGTCTGCAAGAATGATTGCAGTGCTTGATTCGGCTACAACTGTAACCCTAGGACAGATACACGGATCGTGTCTGCCTTTTATTTCTATTTTTTCATTTTCCATTTTTTCCAGATTGACTGAATTCTGACATTTTGAAATGGATGGGGTTGGTTTAACAGCAATTCTTGAAACAATAGGCATTCCATTGCTCATTCCACCAATTATTCCTCCTGAATTGTTTGACTTTGTAGTTATTTCATCATTTTCAATTTGGTACTCGTCATTTATTTCAGAACCTGTTTTATTGCAAACGCCAAATCCGAGGCCTATTTCAACACCTTTAACAGCACCAATATTCATAAGGATTCTGGCCAAATCGCCATCAAGTCTTTCAAAGACAGGTTCACCAAGACCTTTTGGCACTCCAACGGCTATTGTTTCAACAATTCCTCCAACAGAATCTCCTTCCTGTTTTTTAGCTAAAATAAGTTCTTCCATTTCACTTGCCACTTTCATGTCACCGCAGCGAACGGGATTTTTATCGATGTTTTCTTTTATCGTGTTGAAATCTTGTGCGGATGCTTTAACATCACCGATTTGAGTAACATGTGAAACGATTTCAATACCCTGTGTTTTTAAAAGCTTTTTGGCTATTGCTCCACCGATGACATGGCCGATAGTGATTCTGCCGCTTCCTCTTCCTCCGCCGTTGTAATCATAGTTTCCGTATTTCATCATCCAGCCAAAGTCCCCATGGGACGGACGTGGTGTACTTTTAAACATTGAATAGTCTTTTGAGTGCTGATTTTTATTGAAGATTACTCCGGTTATCGGAGTTCCGTCGGTTTTTCCTTCAAATATTCCAGAAAGGATTTGCACTTCGTCAGACTCTTTTCTTGGAGTGGTTACACTGCTGGTTCCTGGTTTTCTTTTGTTCAGTTCCTTTTGTATATCTTCTGCGGTCAGTTCAAGATTTGCAGGACAGCCATCAACAACTGCACCTACTGCAACGCCGTGGCTTGACCCGAAACTTGTTATTTTAAATTTTTCTCCAATTGTATTTGACATGTTTGGCCTCTTTTTTGCAATTGGTGTAATGTTTGTATTTTAAAGTTTTTATATCTTTAAATTTTAACAAATGTTTTTCATTGCATGTATGTTAATTCTATATTCGGGTGCCCTTTCAATATCCCATGAAAAATATAAATAATTTTTTCCGTGCACGTTTTAAATTTATCTGAATTTTATTGAATTTTTCAATATCTGGTCAAAACTAAACATTTTTAATAGTCGTTAAATAAAATTATAAAGCAAGTGATTATTATGCAGTTCCCAGTTACAAGAATGAGAAGACTTAGAAAAAATGCAAAAATTAGAGATATCGTACGTGAAACAAAACTTGAAAAGAAAGATTTGATTTATCCGATTTATTTTAAAGAAGAGCTTAAGGGAGATGAAAAGGAAGAAATTTCATCCCTTCCTGGTGAATTCAGATACTCTCTGGACAGCGGTATTGAGTTTGCAAAATGTCTTGAAGAAAAAGGATTAAAGTCAATTATCGTATTTGGAATACCTGCTGAAGATACAAAGGATGAGATAGCTACTCCAGATTATTCAGCAACTGGAATTGTTCAAAAAGCTGTAAGAAGGCTTAAAAAGGAAACAAACCTTGTAGTAATTACAGATGTGTGCCTATGCCAATACACATCCCATGGTCATTGCGGAATGATTGTGGAAAACGAGGATACTGATGATGGAATTGAGATACTGAATGATGAAACACTTCCATACATTGCAAAAGTCGCACTTTCCCACGCTGAAGCCGGAGCCGACATCGTAGCTCCTTCAGACATGATGGATGGAAGGGTAGGTGCAATCCGTGAAATCCTGGATGAGAACGGATTTTACAATGTCATGATAATGTCATATTCTGCAAAATATGCCTCAGCATTCTATGAACCGTTCAGGGTAGCTGCCTGCTCATCACCTCATGCCGGAGACAGGAAATCCTATCAGATGGATCCTGCTAATGCTGTTGAGGCTATCCGAGAATGTGAGCTGGATGTAATTGAGGGATGCGATTTTCTAATGGTAAAGCCGGCACTTCCTTACCTTGATGTTGTACGTATGGTCCGTGATGAGTTCATGCTACCTCTGGTTGCATATAATGTAAGTGGGGAATATGCAATGCTTATGGCTGCTATTGAAAAAGGATTTTTAACTGAAAGGGCCATTTTGGAATCTTTACTTTCAATTAAAAGGGCAGGAGCAGATTTAATAATCACTAATTTCGCACCGTATATTCTTTTAAATGAGATGATAGAATGAACGCAAATGAAATAGCAAAAATAGCGCAGATTGCTTCAGCACTTGAAGTCAGCGGTTATCCAAAACCGGGCAATGTCCACAGAACACGTGACTATGATGATATGGAATTTGAAGATTTTATCATAAGCGGAATCGTGATTGGAGATTCAATACGAGAAGCATGCAGTGATATTGATGTGGAAAATCCTGAACTTGGAAAATACATTCTTCAGGCAGTAGCAGAAACTGACAGATGGATTAAAAACAACACAAACCTTGGAATCGTAATGATGACAACACCAATTGCGGTTGCAGCAGCCATAAGTGATTCATTTGATGATATTCGTGAAAACATCAAGCTAGTAATGGCAAACACATCAGTTGATGATGCATGTGACCTTTACGATGCAATCAATATTGCTGATGCCGGTGGAATGGGTGACCAGGATGAGTATGATGTTGCAAGCGACAGTGCAAAACAGGAATTGCGAGATAATAATCAGACAATGTATGATGTTTTAAAAATTTCAGCTCCATGGGACATGCTTGCACGTGAAATGACATCAGACATGCCTGCTGTATTTGAAATAGGATATCCTACCTATCATGAACTCAAAGGCGAAAAAACTCAAAATGAGGCTTGCCTTTTGACATTCCTGACAATATTGTCACAGGTTCCTGATACATTGATTTCAAGAAAATATGGCTCCGATGAGGCCATGAAGATATCAATGATGACAAGGGATCTTCTTAACTTAAAGGACAGTCCTGATTTCATTGAAAAGGTAGGTGAATTCGACGACTATCTCTTCAAGAATAAATACAATCCGGGAACAACTGCAGATTTGACAGCAGCTTCCATTTTTGTAAGCTATCTGAAATCCAATTTTGAATGATTTTTTTAATAGGGAAATCCTGCGGATTTCTTTTTTATTTTCTATTTAATATTTTTTACAATTTTTTCTGTTTTTACACTATCTTTATAAATCACTTTAATCATATATTATCATATTATTAATCTTAATTTATGGTGTTTAAATGAGTGAGGATATTAAAAAAACCATTAGTGAATTGCATATTTATGAAAAGAAACTTTTAAAAGAACTGGAAATAAACCCGGAAGCCACTCCAGAGGCTATTGCAGAAAATGCAGGCATGGATATCAAAGCGGTCATGAGTGCTGCCGGTTCACTTGCATCCAAAGACATTATCGAAGTGGACAAAGAGGTTCAAAAAACCTACACTTTAACTGAAGACGGACTCAAATATGCTGAAAACGGACTTCCTGAAAGAAAAATTCTCAATGCTTTGGCTACTAAACAGCACATTCATATGAAGGATTTGGCAAAAGAGGCTGATCTTGATAAAAAAGAAGCAAATATTGCATTGGGCTGGTTACGCCGTAAAAACTGGGCTCAAATAGATAAAGGTGAAATCAACATAACTGATGTCGGTAAGGATTTTGTTTCAAAAATCGATGTTGATGAAAAGGTTCTGGACTATCTTAAGATGAATGCCGATGGAGTCAAGCTTTTCACTGATGATTTAAGAGAAGGATTTAAAAAATTGACAGGCAGAAAAAATATATTGAATGTTAAAAAAGAGACCTCACACTCTTTTAAACTCTTGCCTAAAGGAGAAGCAATTCTTAAGGAAGGCTTTACCATAAAAGAACAGGCTACTCAATTAACTCATGAACACCTTAAAGATGACGCATGGAAAGAATTGGAATATCGTCCATATGACATTACAGCGGAAGCACCTACAGTATTTGCAGGCAAAAAACATCCGTTGAGGATAATCATTGATGAGATAAGGGAAATCTTTTTGAATATGGGATTTTCCGAAGACAACGGACAGTATGTTGAATCAGCATTCTGGAATTTTGATTCACTTTTCCAGCCTCAAGACCATGCTGCCCGTGAAATGCAGGATACATTCTATCTTAAAAATCCTTTAACATGTGATCTGCCTGATGATGCTCTTGTAAAACTCACAGCAGAAACCCATGAAACCGGTGCAGATACCGGTTCCATTGGCTGGCAATATGACTGGAGTGAGGACATTGCACGCCAAAGCGTTTTAAGAACTCACACCACCGGAATATCAACCAAACATCTCTTTGAACATGAACCTCCAATCAAAATGTTTTCAGTCGGAAGGGTATTCAGAAGAGAAACCCTTGACTACAAACACCTGCCTGAGTTCCATCAGGTTGAAGGACTGGTATGTGATGAAAGCATCAGTTATCAGAATCTTTTAGGCACTTTAAAAGAGTTCTATAAAAAATTAGGATTTGAAGTAAGATTCAGACCTGCATATTTCCCTTACACTTATCTGTCAACCGAAACTGAAATATATCTTGAAGAGAAGGAAAGCTGGATTGAACTTGGTGGTGCTGGAATGTTCAGGCCTGAAGTGTTAAAACCGTTGGGCATCAACCAGCCTGCACTTGCTTTTGGTTTGGGAATTGAAAGGCTTGCAATGATAAGATACGATATTGAAGATATTCGTATGCTTTACAAAAGCGATATTAAATGGCTTCGCGAATTGCCTCTTGACAAAGGAGTTAAGTTATAATGTTTATAAAGCTGGTTTCCTGGAATGTTAACGGAATCAGGGCTGTTACCAAAAAAGAGGAATTTTGGGATTGGTTTGAAAATACCGATGCGGACATTCTAAATTTCCAGGAAGTAAGGGCAACCCAGGACAAGATTCCAAAAAAACTGATTGATGTTGAGGAGTATCATAAATCATTCAATGAAGCTGAAAAGAAAGGGTACAGTGGTGTTTCAACATTTTCCAAAATAGAACCAGTTGAAGTTGAAGAAGGACTGGGCATAGATGAACTGGATATGGAAGGAAGGGTTTTAAAAATTACCTATCCTGATTTTATATTATACAACATTTATTTCCCAAACAGCGGAATGAACGCAAAAAGACTTGATTATAAGGTCGATTTCTGTAACGCTCTTTTAAAACAGTTGGTTGAACTTAAAGAGGAAGGCAAAAACATAGTCATCACTGGGGATTATAATATTGCCCACAATCCAATTGATGTTTACAATCCTAAAAACTGTGAAGGAAAGTCAGGTTATCTTCCTGAAGAGCGCGCATGGCTGGATGAACTTGAAAATGCAGGATTTGTAGATACATTCAGAATGTTTGATGAAGGTGAAAACAACTTTACCTGGTGGAGCTACAGAACCCGTGCACGTGAAAGGAATGCAGGGTGGAGACTTGATTATTTTTACGTGAATGAAGAAATAAAAGACAACGTCAAGTCTGCTAAAATTCTAAATGAAATTTATGGTTCCGATCACTGTCCTGTGACATTGGAACTCGAGTTTTAAAAAAAGTGGTTTTGGTGATTAGAGTATTGTATTGACATCACCAATATCATCAACAATAGTAATATCTAAATTTTCTCTTTTTATAAATTCCCTGTCGTCTTCTGTAACGTCGGAATTTACTAAAATAGCACTCAGTCCAGCATTGACTGCACCTAATGCATCTGCTTTAAATTTATTTCCAATCATTACGGATTTTTCAGGGTTTCCGTTCATTTTTCTAAGTGCAACATCAAAAATTAATTTTTGAGGTTTTTCTTTTCCAACTTCTTCTGAGGTGATTACTGCATCGAAAAATGAATGTATATTTAGCCTAACTAGTTTTTCCCATTGTTTGATTGTGATTCCGTTGGATATAACTGCCAAACGGTATCCTTGACTTTTAAGATATATCAATGTATTGATTGTTTCTGGAAATGGCCTTAAAAGCGCCATTTTAACATTGTGGTATGTAATCATACCAAGAGCCACAAGCATAGGGTCTTCATGGCCTAAAACAACTTGTGTCAGCATGTTGAAGTGTCTTCCATAATTTGATCCTTTTTCACGGATAATTGTTTTCAAAACCCCATACGCTTCGTCTTTATCCAAAGGTAGGCCGTTATCTACCATCAGTCCGATGGCTGCTTTTCTTGCGGTTTCAGCAAAATCCGTAGTGTCAAGCAATGTGCCATCAATATCGAAAAAAACTACACGGTCATCATTGTTTATCATATGAATCTTATTTTAATTTTAAAAATATTTAAGTTTTTTTAGAAGAATGCATCAAGACTTTGTTGGACTTCACCGCGAGCCATATCTTCAAGGTCTCTTTTTGTATATCCGAAAGCATACATGATTCTTTCAACTGCAGGGATTAGCTGGTTGTTGATGTAATAGTCCTTGTCATACTGATAGCCTTCACTGTATTCGTAGGGAATTGCGCGTTGGCTGATTGATCCTTTGCCTTTGATGATTATATATTGGATGATGGTTCCTCTTGTTACTTTGATTCCATGTTCTTCAATTCTTTTTGCCGCAACAACATGGGGTCCGACTTGCTTGTACTTGTCAAGAGGCTTTGTGATTTGTGTGTGGATAATCAGTTCCTTATTATCGACATCACCATTTTTGATTCTTTTCAATACTTTTTTAACGGCCTTTATTGCCTTGTCAGAATCTCCTTCTTTTAATATGGCCATTAAAACTTCTTCCTGTGTTTTTTTAACAATTGGTGCCCAGTCCCTTCTAACCAATTCCAGACCTTTGGCTATAATTTCGCCGTCTTCTATAACTGCATATCTCTTTTTGCTTACAAAAAATCCTCTTCTGTAAAATCCTTCATATTCAAGTTCCATGCTTTCGGGTAATGTGGAATTGAGGTATGTGATGAATTTTTGAGCTTGATTTTTAATTTCAGCTTCCAGGGCTATCTGTTCGGGGCTTTCACTAACCAATTTTTACACCTATTACTATTTTATTAAAGGTGGTTAATATTTGTTTGTAGGTCAATTTTGTGAAACTGTTTCAATTTCATTGCCTTAAAATTACTTTATTTACCTTAAAAACATCAGATATTACTTATCAAATGCTCTTGGTCAATATTTATATTTTAAAAGAAATATAATAAGCTATGGAGTTGATAACATGAAAAAAGAAAGATTGATTTCAAGTTATGATGAGATAAACGACACGTTCGTTGCAAAAATTGATGGTAGAAATGGATATTGTGCCAACTATGGCATCTCTGAAGGTGTTTTTTTAAGCATTGACAAAAACAACATTCCGACTTCAGTACTGGTTGACAGGGCTTCTGAGGTTTTCAATATTTCAAAACAGGTTTTAGAAAATTCCAATGTCAGGATAGGCATTGACTGTGACAGCATCTGTCTTTACTTTACAATGTCTATTGAAAATCTGAAAATCTGTTCAATCAAATGCAAAAACGACTTCGGAATTCCAAACATCAATTTTGAAATCGATAGTAACTATTAGTTACTATCTTTTTTCAACTAAGTTTTAAATATGAAGAATATGATAAATTAATTAACAAATCATTAAGGTGATAATTTGAATAATGAAAAAATTAATGTTCAACCTGGAGACGAAATTGTAATTGTCATACCTGAAAGTGATGATGATGAAATAGTAATCGATTTGGATGAATTGGGAATCGATTTGGAAGAGCTGGGTGAAGATGTTAACATCGTATTTCAAATAGAAGGCGAAGACGGAGAGGATATTGTTCTGGAAGAGGATGATGAAATCCTTGAACCTAATGAATGGTATTTTGATGATGATCCGTATGGTATAGTATACTATGAATTTCCGGATGAGGATTAGTGATTAGAATGGGAGAAATTCCTTATTATATTTATGATGATGGCGAAACATCACATATTATGACTTCAAACGCTGAGGCATACATTGATGACGGTGATTTAAGGGAATTGCTGATTGATTTGTTGGGGGATGATGTCAGTGAAGAGGAAATTCAGAAAATCCTGAAAGCGGCATCAGATGAAAATATCTCAGAGGAAGATTTCGACAAGTTGATTGATGATTTTATTTTAAATCATAAATCATAAATTTAACTATTTTTTGCTGAAAAATAAAACATTTATATATAATGATAAAGTAATATTTTATTATCATTATTCTTTAAGGCTCTTTTTTGCTCTCAAAATTAGGCTATCAATTATCTTGCAGATGGTTTTAATTTGAAAGAGGCTTATTGACTGCGATTATTAATTATTAATTATATTTATTTAGGTGAAATAATGGCAATTTCTCAAGGAAAATCAACAAGAAGTCCATCCGGTGCAAGAAATGTTGCAAACCGTGGAAAAAGGAAATCTGAATTAGGAAGAGATCCTGCTGAAACTAGATTAGATGAAAAAAAATTAAGAAAAATCAGAACCCGTGGTGGAAACGAAAAACTCAGGTTAGCTACCGGTAACAAAATCAATGTAACTGATTCCAACGGTAAATCCCAATTATTAGACATTCTTGGAGTAATCGAAAACACTGCAAACCCTAACTACGTAAGAAGGAACATCATTACCAAAGGGGCTATTGTAGAAACTCCAGAAGGTAATGCTAAAGTAACATCCAGACCTGGTCAGGATGGAGTTATTAACGGAATTTTAATTTAAATATTTTTTAAATATTTAATTTCTCTTTTTTTTTAAATTTTTTTAACTATTTTTATATACTTGTTTTAATATAATATTTTAATGATAATTTATATTAGGAGATAAAATGTCAGATGAAAAAATTAGTATGAATCATGGTGCAGGTGGAGAGGTAATGGCAAATTTGATTGCCAGTACTGTTTTAGATAATATCACTAAAAAAAGTGTCAACGGTGGTATTAGTTTAGAGGCCTTGGATGATGGAGCTTCAATTCCGATTGACGATTGGGAAATTGTAGTGACTACAGATGGTCATACTATTGATCCGTTATTTTTCCCTGGCGGAGATATTGGAAGAATATCTGCTGCAGGAACAATCAATGATGTTTCAGTTATGGGGGCTCGTCCATTAGCAATTTCCAATGCAATTATCATGCAGGAAGGATTTCCAATAGATGATTTGGATAAAATCATGAAATCACTTAATGCAACTTGTGAAGAAGTTGATGTTGCAGTCATTACCGGTGATACAAAGGTGATGCCTCAGGATAAGCTTGATGGAATTGTTATGGTAACCACAGGTATCGGTATTGCCAAAAAAGGTGAAGTTATTCGTGATTCAACTTTGGAGGTAGGAGATAAAATCATCGTTACAGGCAGTTTGGGCGACCATGGTATGAGTTTAATGTCATTCAGAGAAGGTTTCGGTTTTGAAACAGATTTGAAATCTGATGTGGCTCCTATGTGGAATATTATCAAAAAAGCTTTGGACATTGGAGGAGTTACAGCAATGAAAGACCCTACACGTGGAGGTTTCGCTAATGCAATAAATGAAATGGCATCTAAAGCGGGTGTCGGTGTAGTTTTAGAACAAGACGCAATTCCAATAAGGCAAGAAGTTCATGCTGTATCTGAAATGTTGGGTATTGACCCATTTGAAGTAGCCAATGAGGGGAAAGTGGTTATGGGAGTTAAGGCTGATAAGGCTGAAGAAATCCTGGAAGCCATCAAAGGTGAAAAATATGGTGAAAATGCCGCAATAATCGGCGAGGTTGTTGAAGGAGAATATGTTATTGTCAACACTCCTATTGGTGGTGAAAGAATTTTAGAAGCCCCAATTGCCGATCCAGTTCCTAGAGTTTGTTAAGGTGATGAACATGGCAAGTGTATTTTCAAGAAGGATAGTTGCATATATAATAGATTTCTTTGTGATTTCCGCAGTCATGTGGATTATTTCATTGTTGGTGTCTTTTGTAGTTGCACCTATTGATTTGTCTTCATATTATGCTCCTTTCCCATTCATTGCACCTATTTTGGGATTTATATATTTTGTTGTTTTAGAAAAGGCAAAAGGTGCAACTGTCGGAAAAGCATTGATGTATCTGGAAGTCAGATCACTAAACGGTTCTAATATTTCATTAGCCCAAGCGATTGTAAGAAATCTAACAAAAATCTATTGGATTCCAATTATTTTCGACTGGCTGATTGGAAGAATCATGAATTCAGATAGATTATTCAACAAAATTACAAGGACTGTTGTCGTTAATGCAATAAATTAGGTAATTATGATAAAAAAAGTTCAGGTTCTTTGGTATTTAAACAAGGACGATTTGGAAAATTATTGTATAGACTTTAAGGAATACAAGTCTCATAAGCTGGACGGATATGAGATTTGTGAAGTCGATGAGGATTTAATCTATGATTTATGCGATAGGGACCCTGACAAGCTGGAACCTATTGGATATTTCAAGAATATCAAGGAAATTGAAAACTATTTGGCTGATACTATAACTAATAATGAATATGATTTGGATTTGGATTCGCCTGAACTTAAAGATAAAATTAATAATGCTTGTTCTAAAATCGAATTTTCAGGTGAAGACTTCTATATTTCCATAGGTTCTGCAGTCGGTAGTGATGACAGCAGAATAGCCAGTTGGTTTGATGCTCTCAGAAAGGAATACAACAGCTCTTCAAAGGACAATATTTGGGTTTTGACGGTGACAGGTTATGATCCTTATGAACTGTCATTGACCGGAAGGGCATTATCTTATGTTTTGGCAGATATTTTAAATGTCACTGAATCATCATTGGATAGTTTGATTCCGAATAAGGGACGTATAAGTGTTGAAGAATGGAATGAAATATTGGATAAAGTTTATAAGAAAAATAAGATTTATTTGGGATTGAATAGGGCAGTTTAGTCAAACTTTCCCTTTTTCAAATTCGCTTGGTTCGAAATAGGAAATTTCTCCCAGGTTTTCATCCAATATCTCTTTGTTTATATCGTCTGTTTGTGTGTATACTATGGCCAGTGTACGGCCGTATTTGTCTTTGGGCTGCTTGTCGTCTATATCAAGATATACTGTTTTTCCAAGGCATTTGTCTTCGACAAATTTTTTTGCATCGCTATATCCGGCTTCGTTGCTTTTTGGTGTGTTTACCTGTGTCAGCTGAACCTTTCCCACACCGTAAACCTGAATTGTATTTCCGTCAATAACTTCAACGCATTTGCCGGCCTGATCATAATGTATGAGTTTATTGCCAATGGTCAGATTTCCTGTTTTGTTTTCTATTGTGTTCGAATCTTCCAAAAACAGATTGGCCACTGTAAGACCTATTGTAATTAAAAATATTGCCAGTAATATTATTGAAATTTTTTTCTTGTCCATACTACTCTTTCTTGTAATGTTCGCAGTAACGTTTGTATCTGCATGATCTGCATTTGTTCGGATTTTTGGTTGGTATGAACGGTTTTGAGCCATCGAATAATCCGTGCATTCTTTCGATTGTGAATTTTATTTCATTTTCGATTTCAGGTGTGAATATTTCAATCCAAAACAGGTTTTCTGTTCCGCGCTCTCTGAGAGCTGCCTTGATTTTTCTTGTATCATTAGTCATGCTTTTGTATGCAAGACAATATGCTCTGACCTGATTCATTGTTGAGAGGTAGGGTGTACGGCCCGGTTTGTCATCGATTATTACGATTTCATTCGGTTTCATCCATATTTCATCTATGTATCCTCTTATTCCATATTCAGGAGCTACTACAAAGCATTCTCTTGACATTGAGGCTTTCTCTTTTGACTGTTCAACCGCCTCTTCGAATGTTGCCGGTGTGGCATCCTGTTTGAAGATGTCTTCAAGCTGGTGGTGGATGTCACTTCCATGTGTCATTTGAGGTGTTGCAGGAGTTTCGATACCTTTCATGTATTCGAGATATAGCTGGTATTCACAATATCCTTGCTGGTTGAGCCAACTAATGGGGAAATTGTTTTTCCCTTCAATAATTTGAAGACCTTTAATGTTAGGGTGGTCTTTAATTTCATATTCCTTTGCATATTCTGTAATGTTTTTTTGTTCCATAATGTTAGTTTGTATTTTGTAATACTTATTACTTTACAAATGCTCTCTCATTTATTTTAAATATTAAAATTTCTAAAATTAATTTCATGCATTACACACAATCAAAAAGTATACTTTCCAGCAATAACGGAATGAATTTGTATCGTGGCTGCACTCATGGGTGCATATACTGTGATTCAAGAAGCAGTGTATACGGTATGGACCATGCATTTGAGGATGTGGAGGTCAAGAAAAATTCCCTGGAGCTGTTAAAAAAGGAACTTCTTAAAAGACCAAAATCCATGATCGGAACAGGGGCAATGACCGACCCCTACATTCCCCTTGAGAATCATTTGGAATATGTAAGGGGGGCTCTGAAACTGATTTACAAATACGGATTTGGATTTACATGCATAACAAAATCAGATTTGATTTTAAGGGATTTGGATTTGCTTGAAAAAATCAATGAAAAATCTAAGGTTGTGGTTCAGATGACTCTGACTACTGCCGATGATGAGCTGTGTGGAATTTTAGAGCCGAACGTCTGCAGAACTTCAAGAAGGGTGGAAGTATTGAATGCATTAAATGATGTTGGAATTCCAACTGTTGTCTGGTTGTGTCCTATTTTACCTTATATCAACGATACTCCCGAAAATATTTCAAAGATTTTGGATTACTGTGTTGAAAGTAATGTGCATGGCATAATATGCTTTGAAATGGGTTTGACTTTAAGGCATGGAAACCGTGAGTATTTCTACTTTAAGCTTGATGAGCATTTTCCGGGACTGAAGGAAAAGTATATAAAGGAATATGGCAGCAGTTATGCCATTCCATCACCGAACAACAAAAAGCTGATGGACTTATTCATGAAAAGAACATCTGATGAGGGAATATTGAACAGTCCTCCTGAAATATTCAGGTATCTGGCTGAATTTCCTCAAAAATCATACCAATCAAAGTTAAATTTTGAACCCTCCGGCTTGTAGAGGCCGGAGAATTCCTGCACAATAATGTTAAATAGCTATTTTTTTAAATATTAATATAATGAATTTTGATGATTTAAACATTTTGGATGAAATAAAAAATGCTATTCGGGATATGGGGTTTTCCAAACTGACTCCAATTCAAAAACTCGCAATCAAACCTGCTCTTAAGGGATTTGACTTGACTGCCCAGGCTCAAACCGGTTCAGGCAAGACTCTCGCATTTGCAATTCCTGTTCTTCAAAAGGTTTTCATTCCGGACAGGTCTCCCCAGGCGATAATTCTTTGTCCGACAAGGGAACTGTGTATGCAGGTTGCAGGAGAAATCACAAAGGTCGGCAAGAACATCAAAAAGCTTAAGGTTCTGGCGGTCTATGGAGGCCAGCCAATCGGAAAGCAGACTAGGGTTTTAAAGAAGGGGGTTCATATTGTTGTCGGAACTCCTGGCCGTGTGATAGATCATATCGAGAGGGGCAATCTTGATTTGATTGGTGTTGAAAGTGTTGTTTTGGATGAAGCAGATGAAATGCTGGATATGGGTTTTAGGCAGGATATTGAAAGAATTTTGACTGATGTTCCTCGACAAAGACAAACAATGCTATTTTCAGCTACAATGCCTACTGAAATTAGAAAGATTGCCAAAGCATATCAGAAAAATCCAAAATTCATAAAAGTCTCCAATGACAGGAAAAACATTCCCAAGATTACTCAGCATGCTTTTAAAACAAACCGCAAGCATAAATTTGATGATTTCATGAAACTTATTGATGCCTATGGCATTAAATCAGCACTGGTATTCTGCAATACTAAAAAAGGTGTTGATTTTGTTTTCAAATCATTGAAAAAGAATGGTTATTCCGCAGAGGCTATTCATGGTGATATGAGCCAAAAGCATAGAGACATTGTCATGAACAAGTTCAGAAATTCCAATGTCAGATTTCTGGTTGCAACCGATGTTGCCGCAAGGGGTCTGGATATTTCCAATCTTGAATTCATAGTTAATTATGATGTGTCTACAAATTATGATGATTATGTGCATAGAATAGGCAGAACTGCAAGGGCAGGTAAATCCGGTTATGCTTTGACTTTGGTTTCAAAAGAAGATTTGATAAACTTCAATAATATTAAAAAGTCATCTGATGGTCAAATTATAGAAAAAAATATTCCTGATGATGAAGAATTGGAAAATATCAAAAATAAGAGAGTTTTGGATGAGGTAAAAAAATCAATTAAAATTGATAATTTACAAGAATACTTGGATATAATAAAAAAGAATTCTTCAGAGGATATTAGTACTGAAGAATTGGCTGCGGCTTTATTAAAAAAAGTAAGGGAAAATTAGTTATTTTCCACCGTCAATAATGTTGTATTTGATTTTTTCATTTTCAAGTTCGCGAGTGAATGCTTTGCTCATGTCTCCGACACATATTGCAATGATATTAAGTCCTTTACGGGCTGCGTTTGCTGAAGCTTGTGGTGCAGCAAACTCTATATCAATATTTAATCCTAATTTTTTTGCAATAGCTCTTGAAACTGTTCCAGCAACTGCGACTTTATCAAATGGTTTTCCAGTATTTGTTCCTTTTAAATAAACGTTGTTGATGAGGTTTAAATCAGTGGATTTGGATCCTCCGTCTTTTATGGTTGGAACATTTATGACAGTTACTTCACCTACGGTCATGTCAATAATTCCGGTCAGGTTAGTTAATGAAACGTCCATGTCCTTTTCAGCATCGTCCAAAACAACGCCTGTTGCGTTTTCTTCTTTCTTATGCGCGTACAATACTCCATTATCCATATATAAACCAACAATATCCTCTTTTTTAAGGTCTTCTTTGGCTATAGCTGGCCAAATGGTTTTATAATGATTCATTGTTTCTAAAACAGAATCAGAGTATTTTCTTAAGCTTATGGCATCTTTTTTAACTTTATCAATACCGGCTTGTGTAATTTTGTAAGGTGATCTTCCATCTTTTGAAGTGATATATCCAAGTTCAATCAATGTCTTGATATTCTCGGAAACAGCCTGAATTGTTATTCCAAGGGTTTTAGCCAAATCTTTTTGCTTGAGATGAGGGTCTTGTTTTGATATTTCACTTAATATTTGAAAATGTGTAAGTGCACCTCGTTTTTTAAATGCTTTCATCATTTTCATTCCTCAATTATACTTGATATGTATATCTATTACAGTTATACTATATAAATTAATTAGTTAATGTTCCGTTTAGTTTTTCATTAAATAATTCAAGGAATTCTGATTTTTTTTCAATAGGAATGTATGCACCACAGGCCATAGAATGCCCTCCACCACTTCCTCCAACTTCGGATGCAACTTCCCTGATGATATTTCCGAAATGAATTCCATCATATGAAAGCAAACGTGAACATCTAAGTGAAATCTTAAGTCCATTATCATCGGTTTGTGTAAAACCGATTACCGGTTTTTTCCAGTTGCATTTGCCTAAAATCATTCCGGCAACTGTTCCAACGATTTCAGGTTTGATTCCTGTCCCATCAAAATATTGAAGGTTTTCCATTTCAATAATGCTGTTTTCATCGCTTTCGGTAATTCTTTCTATTGATGTTGCAAGATTGTACTTGTGAGTTTTGCTGACGGATTCAAGTTCATCAAGGGCTATAATGCGGTCTCCTTTGAGAACTTCCATTGCAATCATCTCTTCATGATTTCGCCCACATGCGTTCATTGCAGTCGAAAATTCGGAGGCGTCCCTTAAAAAGCTGTCGGGGTCTTCCTTTAAGAATGTATATGCATCGGCAATAATTAATTTCGGAATGTATTGGACATATTTTCCCGGAACGACTTTGGAGATGGTTTTGAATAGGTATTGGAATAGTTTTCCCTTTTCCTCTACGGTCAGTTGATTTAATGTTTTCCTATTGTGTTTTTCATCGATTCCAAGTTCTTCCAAAACGGCCATTGTTTCATTGGTGTTGTCAGTTATCGGCAATTTGACATCGCTAAAGTAAGAAAGGGCAACAAAAAGAGGCCTTGTGTTTCTTCCGTAGATGTTTATGTCATTTTTGGTAACTTCAAGAAATCCTCCGTCAATTGCATCCTGCTGGATGATTTCGTTCAGTCCTTCAAAATGGCCGGATTTTGTATTTTGCATATCTCCGATTGCGGATAAAACTCCAATCCAGCTTAAATCGTCATATCCAAATTCCTTGGCCAAAAAGTAACACAGTCCTCCTCCGCAAACATAGTATGAACCATCTATTCCATGATGCATGGGATTGATTTCAAGATATGTATAGTCTTTGTCCTCAGCATAATCAAGGTCCCTTAAAGGAGGGTGATGGTCCAGGATGATAATCTTTTGGCCTTTTTTTGCTTTTGTATCGATGCGTTGGCCTGAACCCAAATCAGAAAAGATTGTCAGTTCATGGTTAAGGTCCAAATCATCTAGAACATCGAGGTTTACAAATTCTATTTCGTGATCTTTTTTTTGTCTGTCTAGGATGGTTGATAATATTGCGCCTGAACAAATTCCATCACAGTCTATGTGAGAGTATACCTTAATGTTTTCGGCATTTTCGATAATCTCACGTGCTTTTTTATATTGTTCCTGCATTAATTGTGGTATTTCCATAGTAATCAGTTTCTTATTTCTTTTATTTTTAAGCTTACAGTCTTAAGTAATTCCATTTTTGTGTCTTCCCATTCGACCAATATCCTTCCGGATTTCTCATACCATTTTCCAGGGTATGAAGCCTCATTATGGGTATTGTATTTCAATCCAAGCCTTTTAAGCGCCCTTTCAATTTCTGAAAGGCTAGGTTCCTTAACGGCAATTTCCTTTGAAACCTTACGGCCTTGGCTTAGGGATAGATTTTTGTCTAAATATTGTGGCCAGATTGTAATCATCTTATCACCTATTTGATTTGATTTTCAAATACTTCAAGGGCTTCCTTAACAACCAAATCCATATTGTAGTATTTGTATTTGGCAAGTCTTCCCAAAAATATGACGTTTTCCTCTTTTTCCATTTCCGCTTCGTATAACTTGAATTTGTCAAGATATTCCTGGGTCGGGTAAGGATAGCATTTCTCGCCGTTGAATCCAGGATATTCTCTCATGATGGCAGTTTTTCCTTCGACTTCCTGCCAGGTGAGTTTCTTGAATTCAGTTATTCTTGTAAAGTAAGGGTCGTTCGGATAGTTTACAACCGCAACGTCCTGGTATGAATCCTCATCCAGAATTTCATATACGAAGTTAAGGCATCTGTATAAAAGCTCTCCATACTTGTAGTCGTAGAAGTAATCGATAGGTCCGGTGTAAATAAGGGTTTCATAGTTGATTTTATCAATATAATCCTTGTAGTCCGCCTTGAGGCCTACATGAATCTTGTCTGATTTAATCATGTTTTCACACATTTTGGTAAACCCTTCCTTAGGCATTCCCTGATATGTATCTGCAAAGTATCTGTCATCATGGTTGAATCTGAACGGAATTCTTGAAATGACAGAAGGGCTCAGGTTTGCGGCTGATGTTCCCCACTGCTTTTCGGTGTAGTTTTTGAAAAGCTTTTCGTAGATGTCACGGCCGGCATTTTTAAGTACGACGTCTTCGGAGGATTTGACCTCATCGATGTCTTCCTTGTGATTTTCTATCCATTCCTTCATGGATTCCTCATCCAAGTCAAGGTCATACAAAGCGTTCAGGGTGTCGATGCATATTGGCATTGGTACAAGTTTCCCGTCCACATAGCTTAGAACCCTGTGTACATAGTCATTCCATTCGGTAAACTGTGAAAGGTAGTCATGAACCTTCTTTTCGCTTGTGTGGTAGATGTGCGGGCCGTATTTTTGAACTAAAATCCCGTCATCATAAAAGTCATAAACGTTTCCTCCGATATGGTCACGCTTTTCGATAATCAGTACTTCTTCATCCAGTTCGTTTGCAATTCTTTCAGCTATTGTGAGGCCGGAAAGTCCTGCTCCCACAATCACGTATTTATAATCCTTCATAATCTTTACTCCCTTGCGGTAAATATAGCGGTTTCAAGTGCTGTTGTCATTGAGCTCATCAGCATCTTGCTTTTCAAATCGCTTTGATGTATCTTTTTAAGTTTTTTCACTTTTTTAAGCAGCAGTTTGTTTTCCTCTTTTGTAAACGGTGAATTTTTCCAGGTATGCATCCAGTGAAGCAGGTGAGGATTCAGTGACACTGTCTGAATCTCCTTGGAAAATCCTTCAGTAAGTTTTCTGCAGTAGATATAAGCTTCCATAAGCTCATCAAGGAGTCTGACATTAACCGTATTTGTAATGGATTTGTCTTCGGGAAGGTCTCTTATGTAGTAATCGTAACTCATGAAGTTGTTGAGATAAACGATTCCGTCTGCCTTCAGGAAAGTTTCCAGGGTAAATGCCATGTCGTCTCCTGTGACATATTTCTGGAAACGGATATTGTTGTCCATCAGCAGTTCCCTTTTATATATTTTACACCAAACGGAAGGCTGTATCTTTAAAAGGTCAGGTTCTGCTTCGATGTTGTCTACATGTATTATGTCAATAGGTCCGTCTCTCGGATAGGTTACCTCCAGTGTCTTTCCGTAGAGTATCCTTTCAACGACATTGTCCCACAGAATATCAGGGATATCCAAAAAATTTGCAGACTCGAATGTTTCATCAGGATATGTGCTTTCAAGGTCTGCCTCATATGGTGAGTAGGATTCCTGAACGTATCCTCCGTACTCGAATATCCTTCTAAAACGTGCAAATGCAATGTCTGTGTCATATTTCTTGATTGTATTGTATAGCACTTCACATGCATCAGGAGTATATCTGTCGTCAGGGTCCAGAAACATTATGTAATCTCCGGTTGACGCTTCTATACCTGTATTGCGGGGGGTGTGTGCTCCTCCGCTGTTGGTTTCATGATGGATTGCAACGCAGCAATCGTATTTTTCAGCGTATTCATCGATGATTTTATCTGATCCGTCTGTTGAGCAGTCATTGACCATGATGATTTCCAGATTTTCATTACCGATACTTTGGTTGATAAGAGAGTCAATTCCTCCTTTAAGGTGAGGTCCAACATTGAAAATCGGTAAGATAATGCTTATTTTTTCATCCATTGTTCTCTCTCCATGTCTTGAATAATAATTCCATCATGTCTGGAACTGTGTAAGTGTCAGGGTAAATATAGGAAATGTCATACTTTTCAAGAACCCTTGCTGTAATCGGGCCGATACAAACGGTTAACAGATTGTCATTTAATAGTTTTGCAAGTTTGCTTTTGTCTTCAGCTATTTCAAAGAAGTTTTCAACAGTTAACGGACTTGTAAATGTAATTGCATCAATTTCATGATTTTCTATTTTTGAGATGAGTTCCTTTACTGCTTTTTCATCCATCGGGAACAATGATTTGTATGCTTCAGCAAGAATAATTTCGTTTCCAAGTTTTTCAAGCTCTTCAGGAAGAATAGGTCTTGCGGAAGCTGTCCTTGGGATTCCAATGGTTTTATCAGTAATTCCACGTTTTTTAAACTCTTCAATGAGTCCTTCTGCAGTAAAGTCTTCAGGCATCAAATCAACATTCAATCCATTTTTTTCAGCCAGTTTCCCGGTTTTGTTTCCAATGACTGCAAGTTTGCAGTCGAGGGTTTTTATAAAGTCCGGATAAAATTTGTTTAGGGAAACGATTGTGGTTGGAGATGTAAATACAATCCAGTCCAGTTCATCCTTTCTTGAAACAAGTTCCTTTAAGGAATCGCTGTTTACAGGTTGCAGGTCAAGGGTCGGTGCAAGAATTGCCTCACCACCCATGTTTTCTACAATCTCACAAGCCTTTTTCGCCCTATCTTTCGGCCTTGTTATTGCAACAACAGGTTTTGACATCTTATATTACCTTCATTAAGTTATAATGATTTATATTTTGTTTTTGTTTGTTTATAATGTTTTCCTATTTTAATTTTTGTAGAAATTGATTTAACTTTCTTGAATTGTTTTAATTTTGAAAATGTTATTTATTTTAAATAAAAAAATTTAATGGGATATCACTAAATAATTTATTTTAAAGTTGCCAGTTGACTTTATTTTTTTATTTAACTGATTTTAATGTAAGTATTTACTTTAAAACGATGAAAGTAGTCACTTACATTCGAAAAACTTTATATATGATGCTATTTATACAATTAATTGTCTTTCAGAAACAATTTGGAAAAACAAATTTGTTTCATTCGGATTTAAATTAAAAAAATTAAAGGAGA
>NZ_JAZQIJ010000044.1:0-1715 GCF_045541095.1 Methanobrevibacter sp. | reverse complement strand
GTTATCCTTGCAGGAGATGTTTTGATTGCTAAAGGATCCGAAACAGGAACTGAAATTATTGAAAAATTAGCAGATGGAGAAATGCATTTAGAAGATTTAGGAAATATTGAAGAATTTATCGATGACGATTAATTCAAATTTTGATTTATTGTTTGTGTATTTTTAGATTTATATGAATTTGATTTTTTTTATTGTTTGTGTATTTTTAGAGTTTATATGAATTTGATTTCAATTAAATTATTTATTTAATATGTATGGATGTGACACTATGATGATAGGAGGTGAACCAGTTGAAAAGTCTAATGAAGATGGTACGTCAATTTGGGGAATCTCTCATCACATTGGTTGTTAGCATTATTCTATTTTTATTCAATGCTGTAAAGTTCATTGTTTCACTTCCAGCACGTTTTGTAAGCTATATAAGAGAATTTTTAGCTGACACCGATTCTGTTTTGAAGGAAAGTCTTATTGCCCTTTCCATTTGTGCTGTAGGTGACTTGTGTGCAGGTATCATTTTAGGAAATATGGAATTCTTCCTGCAGACCTATCCTGGACTTATGGTAATCATTCCAGGAGCTATTGGAATGAGAGGAAACATCTTCGGTTCCTTCGGTTCAAGATTAAGCACTCACCTCCACATTGGTACAATATCTCCAGAATTCAAAAGGTCAGACCTTTTGGATGAAAACATTACAGCATCAATTATATTGACTATGGCTCTTTCAGTCTTGCTTGGAGCTATTGCAAAGGTAATCTGCATATTATTCAATTTCCCAAGCATAAGCCTTTTTGACTTTGTCTTGATTTCATTCATTGCAGGATTGATATCAACTGTAATCATGCTTCCAATTACAATGTTCATTTCACTTAAGAGTTTTGAAGGGGGTTGGGACCCAGATAACATCACAACACCTTTCATTGCAGCTGTAGGAGACTTCTTCACCTTGCCTGCAATCATTTTAAGTGTCTTGATTGTAAATCTAATAGGTTTCGATCCAATCGTCAAGATGGTATTGTTTGCAATCATTATCTTGATTACAGTTGTTTCATTGATTTCAGGATACACTGCTGACAATGAAGTAAGGCATATAGTTAGGCAATCCACTCCAGTGCTGTTCGGCTGTTCCATATTGGGAACCGTTGCTGGTGGAATATTGAACAATTCACTTAGCACACTCCTAAAGAACCAAACATTGCTTACATTGGTTCCATTGTTCTCTGGTGAAAGTGGCGGTTTGGTAAGCATTTTAGGTGCAAGATTGTCTTCAGGTCTTCACTCCGGTTTGATTGACCCAGTCTTGAGACCTAAAAAGCACACTATGGAAAACTTCATAGCTATTGTGACATTGGCTGTAGTGATGTATCCTTTGATTGGATTCTTGGCTGAATCATCTACAATAGCTTTCAATAACATTGGTGTAGGATACCTTCAATCAATATTGATAAGCCTGCTTGCAGGTATGATCTTGATTTTAATCATGTTGCTTGTAGTCTTCTATATCTCTACCATTTCATATAGAAGAGGTCTTGATCCTGATAATATTGTGATTCCTTTATCTACAAGCCTAACAGATTCAATATCCACATTGATTTTAATTGTAGTGTCTTTAGGTCTTTTAAGCTTGATTTAATCTTAAATAGTTATTTATAATGTTTTTAGGTATTAAACTTGATTTAATTTAAAAAAATAGTTGGTTTTATTGATTAGTTATTTT
>NZ_JAZQIJ010000043.1:0-12148 GCF_045541095.1 Methanobrevibacter sp. | reverse complement strand
TAAATAATACTAAAAGTAATACAAAATTTTTTAAAAAAAAAATATCGATTATTTATAAATAAAATGAATTAAATAAAAATATATTATGCAAGTTGTAGCAGATGTTGGAGGAATTCCAGGAAAAGACTGTAATGGATATTGCAAGTATTGCTACTTTAGAAAAGTTAAAGGAATAAAACAATTTGGCTGTGCACACTGTTTACCTAATAAGATAGGATGTGAAAGATGCAGTAAAGGAGTAGCTGAAGCTCAAGGTAATTTCAAAGCACCCTTTGAAGTTATGAACGAAGTTCAAACCGCTTTGATGATGAATATGGGTCGAGGCGAAATATCAGCATACATCAGTGGAGGAGGAGATATAAGTTGCTATCCTCATTTGGAAAGTCTAACTGCAGGATTAAACCAGTTTTCAATTCCTTCCATATTGGGATATACATGTGGAAAAGGAATAACAGACAGCGAAACTGCTACAAGATTGATTAATAATGGAGTCAATGAGGTTTCATTTACTATTTTTTCATCTGACCCCAAACTCCGAAAGGAATGGGTGAAAGATCCAAATCCTGAAGAAGCCCTAAAAGCATGCAAAATATTTTGTGAAAACATTGACCTGACTGGAGCCGCAGTAATAATCCCCGGAGTTAATGATGGAGATGTTTTACGGGAAACCTGTAATTCCCTAGAGGAATGGGGTGCAAAAGGAATGCTTTTGATGAGGTTTGCAAATACATTCAATGAAGGATTGATACTGGGTAATGAACCTATCCTTAAAGATTTTGAATCACAACCTGTTGAAGAATTTTCACAGCTGGTAAAACAAATCAATAAAGAATACAAATTTAGGGTTAGCGGCACCCCGTTATGTGACCCAGAAACCGGAGGCCCTTTTGCAATAGCCAGTAAAGAAAATGAAATATTCCTACAATTCATTAAACCTATTACCGGTGAAGCAACAATAATCACCTCAAAAATTGCAGAACCGTTTATCTCTAAAATATTTTCAAAACTGGAAACCGGAGAAAATGTTAATGTTGTAGCCTGTGAAAAAGAAATTGCCTGTTTAATTACAAAAGAAGATTTGGAAAAACTTGATTTAAGCGAAATAAAAGAAGCAGTCATTATTCCAGGCAGATCATTTGTTCATCAGCTAGACGCCGAAAGAATATTAAGCAGAGACGGTGTTGAAAGAATTGTTGGACGTGGACCCGATACATTAAGTGTTGACGGAGAATTAAGCATTGACATGACTGATGAAAATGTAATCGAACGAGAATTAGAACAATTCAATGATTTGGTTGATGCTGTTAATTTCTTTGGAATGAAAAGAAGATTTTAAAAAAAGAAAAATTAGTTTGAATCCTCAACTAGAGAACTCTCACTATTTATTTTAACCAAGATATAATCATACATGAATGATTTTTTAATCTCAGCAAGTTCTGATAATTTTTTACCGTCAATAACTACATTTGCAATTACATCCGCATAATTATCATAGTTTAATTTTACACGAACACCATCTAATTGAGAGGTAACCGGTGCTGGAGAAATAACATCTTTTATTTCCCTAACTTGATTTTCAATTGCATTTTTTACAACAATAGCTGGCACTAAAGGTGGGTCAAGAGCCATTTCACGTTTTTTATCATTTAAAATTTGTTCAATGGTTTCTGCTAATTTATCGAGTGCCCTTATATCTGGACCTCTTCTGAGTCTTCTTGGAATTCTTCCAAGGTCACCAACATATGCATCAGCCCCCGGAAGCTCTTCAACATCGATATAAGGAGCTCCTGTAACAATGACTGGAATATCAATATCATCATAGAGGAAAGCCTTTTCTTTTATACAATTTTCAAAACTGCCTAAAGCAAAAACCGCAATATCATGCTCTTCTATTAAGCTTTTTTCTTCTTCTGTAATACCTGAAGTTCCTTTTCCATCTCCTCTTGCAAGACCTATCATATTGTCTTTTGCACCGAATTCCCTTAAATATTCGGAAATGTCACATGCAGCATGAGGCAAATGGTGTCTTGCAAGGGTTGGAGAAACAATAGCTATTTCAGAACCTGCCATAGGAGCTACGGTCAATTTAGCTAAAAGTTCATTAGCTTTAACCTCAACTTTATTAACATCCTCAATTGGAACTGCTAAATTTAAAACCAGTTCCATCTGTTGAATACTTTCTTGAAGAATAAAGCCTCCCAAATCCTCAATCAGTTCTTTAACTTCTTCACTTCTGTGAACTCCACCTGTATATATCAATGTTTCATACATCTCTAACACTCTCAAAAAAATGCAATTATATTATAATTATATATTAATTACTGATTATATTAAAGTTTCTAAAATGGCATATCTAACTTCAATTCTTTCAAAAGGATTTTTAGAAATGCTCCCATGTGACGGGATTTCAACCAGATTTTCATCCTCTTCAACCTTGCTTTTTAAATAATCGGGATATAAAACATATTCAAAGTTTTCTGAAACTATATTAAATCCTGCATCATCAACGATTTCCTTTAAAAATTCAGAGTATACTTTCACATTGATATCATTCTTATTATTGGAATTTAGATATTTTTTAGCAAGTTCATATCCATCGAAAAACACCAATACATCCTCATCAGTCAGTTCATTTCCGCTAATTTGTGAAACTTTCTTAATGCTTTCAAATATTTGTGAAGGAGTGTTGAGCTTTATTGGCAGAGAATCCATCTTAACTTTACTTTCGGAAAGCAAAATCGCCAAATCCCCATCTTCCTCATCAGGATTTTTGTTTACAATATAATCTTTTATGCCCACCAGCTTAACAATTTCTTCACACATGGGAGTTGTGATAATTTTCATAGTATATAATTATTATATACCTATAATATAAATTACTCCATGAATGTTACATTGAGTTTAGATGAAACTGTAAGCAATGACGTGTCCATAATGGTTGATGCATTAAGGGCCAGCACTACAATAACAGTGGCTTTGAACAATTTTGAAAAAATCATTCCATGCTTTACTCCAAAAGAAGCCTTGAAACTTAAGGAAGAAATTGGAGGAGTTGTTGCTGGCGAAAGACAGGGTGCAAAAATCGAAGGTTTTGAATTGGGAAACTCACCTGCGATTCTTGAAAACTATGAAAGTGATGAAAAAAACTTGATTTTGACAACAAGCAACGGAACAAGAATCCTTGAAAAAATGAATTCAACCGTGCTGATAGGATCACTCATAAACGCCAAAGCAGTGGCCCTAAAATCAGTTGAAATCGCAGAAAATCATATTGATGTAGTGATGGCAGGAGTTCGTGGGGAATTTGCCCTTGAAGACTTTTTAGCATCAGGAGAAATACTGTTTTGGATTTGTCAAACCCTAAACGACTATGAATTGAGTGACTTTGCAAAGGCTGCAGTATTAGCCAGCAGAGACTACGGCTCATTAAAGGAAGGATTTTACAATTGCCGTACCGGCAGACATCTCACAAATCTTGGACACAAAGAGGACATCGATTATTGCTGTGAAAAAAACATAACCGACAATGTAGCTATTTATACCAATAATGAAATACATTTAATAAAAGATTAAATTTAAATATTTAAATTTCTAATATTAGATAAGATTAATTTTATAAAGTTGTGTTATTTTGAAACGAGAATGCTTAACAATAATAGGTACTGCGCATGTATCCGCAAACAGTGTTGAAGAGGTAAAGGATGCAATATATGAACAGCACCCTGAAGTAGTAGCTATTGAACTAGACAGAGGCAGATATACCCGTATTAAAAATCAAATGGATGGAATTGAAGAAGACGACACCATCTCAGTTACTCAAATTATAAAAGAAAATAAAGTAGGATTATTTTTTACAACAACACTTCTCAGTTTTTTCCAATCCAAGATTGGAGACGATGTTGATGTGAAACCAGGTTCCGAAATGGTTGGTGCCATTGAAGCCTGCCGGGACTTGCAAATCCCAATAGCACTTATTGACAGGGACATCAGTACCACTTTACAGAGAGCTTTGAATAAAATGGGAATTAGAGAGAAGGCCAAATTCATGTATGGACTACTGCTTTCCGTTTTGGGCTTTGGTGAAGAAGAGGATGTTGACATCGAAGACTTGAAAAATCCAGATAACATCGATGATTTAATGGAAATATTTAAGGATGAAGCTCCGAGTGTTTATGAAGTTTTAGTTCATGAAAGAGATGCATATCTCGCTGGAAAACTCCTGCAAATCCCACAAGACCATGTAATCGCAGTTGTAGGTGCAGGACACCAGCCAGGAATTGAAAGATATCTGGACAATCCCGAAACTTTACCTCCACTACACGAATTGGAAAAAATAGATGAGAAAAAAGGTATTCCATGGCTTAAGATAATCCTTGCCCTGATTCCAATTACATTTGTGGTGATATTTTTTCTGGCATATTTTAATGGGATAAATATCGCATGGAACATCTATGATTTCATAATAATAAGCGTGCTGATGGGATTTATAGGATCCATTCTTTCAGGATCCAAAATACAATCTGCAATTGTTGGAGGTTTGTCTGCTCCGCTGACAATTATCCATCCCCTACTTGCAGCAGGTTGGTTTTCAGGCCTTACTGAAGCCAAATACAGAAAAGTAAGGCAAAGTGACATTAAAAACCTAAGCAAAATTGAAGGATTTAGGGATTTATGGAATAACAATATATTTAGAATCCTTTTGGTTGTGATTGGAACTAACTTAGGAGTCAGCATAGCAACTTTAGTTATTTTACCTTCACAGGTTTTCATACCACTACTCATGAAAATGTTTGGAGGATAGTGAAAATTTTATATATATTATATTGGTAATATTATAATTACTATTAATTTTAATTGGAAAAAATATCATGTATCTTATATTTCGTTGCGACTGCGGTCGTGTGTTGTATGCAAAAAAAGGTGTTGCAACCAGAAAATGCGTATGTGGAAAAACATTAAAAGTCAAGCAAAGAAGAATCTTTAAAAAGGTTGAAACCCGAGAAGAAGCTTCTCTTGCAGTTCAGCAAATGCAAGATGAGATATATGGTAACACTGACTTTCAACGGGCCAGTGATTTATAAGAATTGGTTTGTTAAAAATGATTGGGACGACATTAAATATTATCATAATATTAATTTTAATAATAATAAACGGATATTTGTCAATGGCGGAACTCGCTGTCGTATCTGTTAGAAAAGCAAAATTACAAAAATATATTGATGAAGGAAATAAAAATGCGATAATTGTTGCCGAACTCGGTGAAGACGCTAATGAATTTTTATCCACTGTGCAAATTGGAATATCCCTTACTGCGGTTTTAACTGGGGCATTTGGTGGAGCAACATTATCAGAACCACTTGCAAAACTGATTTCATTCGTACCATATAGTGAAGCTATAAGTGTTGTTGTAGTAGTTATAGTGAGCACATATTTAACATTAGTTGTTGGAGAAATTGTTCCGAAAGTAATCGCATTAAACGACCCTGAAAGAATTTCATTAAAAGTCGCCAAATCCATGGTATTTCTTACAAAAGTTTCAAAACCTGTAAGTATCATTCTTGCCAAATCAAGCAGTTTTCTTTTATGGGTAATGAGAATCGAAAATAAAAATGATGACCTCGTTACTGAAGAAGAAATCGAACTGATGATTAAGGAAGGAAGAGAAGACGGAACAATCGAACAGGAAGAGGAAGACATTATCAAAAGGGTTTTCAAACTTGACGACCAGAAAGTTGAAAGCATAATGACTCCCCGTAACGAAATCATCTGGATTGATATGGAAGATGATAGAGAAATAAATAAAGTTAAAATTATCGAAAGTAAAAGGTCAATCTTTCCAATTGCAAAAGGAGAGCTGGACGATTTTATTGGAGTTGTTCAGGCCAAAGACATCCTTTCTGTTTTATTCAGCAATGAAAAATTTGATGTTCACAAAATCGTTAAGGAACCACTAGTTGTTTCCGAACATATGGAAACCCTGGAATTGCTTAGAGAATTCAAGGAAAACCAATCATATGTTCACATGTCTTTGGTAGTTGACGAATTCGGCTGTGTTGAAGGTTTAATAACATTGAACGACTTACTTGAAGGAATCGTTGGAGACATTCCTGCAATTGATGAAGAAGATGAACCAAAAGCCGTTCAAAGAGATGACGGAACCTGGCTGATTGACGGTAGATACAATATTGACGAATTTAAAAAGTTATTTGATTTTAAAGACCCATTACCTGATGAAGATGAGAACAACTATACCACATTAGCAGGATTTATCCTAAGTTTAAGCGGTAAGATCCCAGATGAAAAAGACAAATATGAATGTGGCAGATTTATCTTTGAAATCATTGACATTGACGGTCACCAAATTGACAAGGTCCTTGTTACAGACCTAGGACCTCAAGAAGAAGAAATAGATGAGGAATAAAAATGGATGCAGGAATAATAATCCAAATAGTGCTGTTGATAGTCGGATTCGTATTTTTAATTAAGGGATCTGACTTTTTTGTTGACGGAGCCAGTAGCATTGCAGCACTTCTAAAAATTCCAACAATCATTGTTGGTTTGACTATCGTTGCATTAGGAACAAGCGCTCCCGAAGCGGCCGTATCAATTACATCATCATTAGTAGGCAACAATGCAATGGCTGTAAGTAACGTTATCGGAAGTAATTTATTCAATATACTGATGGTTATCGGTATTGCGGCACTTCTTGGCGAATTATTAATGGATAAAGGAACATTAAACAAAGATTTACCTTTCTTAGTAGGAATCACCATTCTATGGGCAATTTTTATAGTTATCGGATGGGATATAACCAATATCGAAGGAATAATCCTATTGATTATAATGGTTGCATACATCATATATCTTGTTTATAACGCAAGAAAGTCAAGCGAAGGAAACAAAGTTGAAAAACCAAAACTGTCTCTTCCAGTAAGCATAGTCTTTATGATTGTAGGTCTTGCAGGAATCATTATTGGTGGGGACATGGTTGTAGACAGTGCATCATATATAGCAATGGCATTTGGAATGAGTGAAACATTGGTAGGTTTGACCATTGTAGCAATCGGTACCTCTTTACCTGAACTTGTAACATCCCTGACCGCTTTAAAGAAAGGAGAAAACGAGTTAGTTATAGGAAATGTAATCGGTTCAAACATCTTCAACATCCTATTTGTACTGGGTGCAAGTAGCGCAATAAGCTCAATACCACTGGACTCAAGCATGCTTGTTGATGTTGTGTTTATGATTTTCGTTACAGTTTTATGTTTCGTCTTCGGTAAAACACAAGAAAAATATGATAAAAAAGAAGGAGCAATTCTTGTTACATTATTCATCATTTACATGATTTTTGCTGTTTTGAGAAATTGATTCCTTTAACTCGCAAGCCTTACATACATTGGATGAAGTCGGCTCACCACAGACTTCACATTCATTAAGGCTTGTTTGAATATCATTTTCAAAAGTCAATATCTTTTGAAATGATTCCATCACATTATTTTTTATTCCAGGATATCTGTCTTCATTGACATTTAAAAACTCTTTGATTTTTGCCCTTAAAGACAAATGAGAATACGGACATTCATCCAAATGAATATCAATATTATTCAGTACAGCCCACATACCAACTTCCTTTTCAGGAGTGTTCCACAATGGTTTGATTCTTGGAACCAGTTTCGGGTGAATTACATCAAGCTCAGGTCCGAATTTTGAAAACTTGATTGTATCCCCACGTGCAAAACTCATTAAAAATGATTGAATTTCATCATCTAAATTATGGCCAGTAGCTATTTTCACTGCTCCAAGCTCATAAGCAGTCTTGTTTAATATATTTCTTCTGAAAACACCACACGGAATGCAAGCACTTTTAAAATCCTGGTAGATATCATCAAGGCAGAAACCTTCTTCATCCTTAAATGATTTTTGAACCAATTTTATATCCAATTGCCTTGCATTATTTATGGCAGAATCGATTCCGTGCTGCCTGTAGCCTTCAATACCTTCATCAACACTGATTGCAACCAAATCAAAATCCAAATATTCCTGATAGTTTTTTAGTGCATGTAATGTTAAGACACTATCCTTACCTCCGGACAATGCAACCGCTATCAATTCCCCTTCCCTAATCAATTTATAATCATGAATTAAATTATTAATCCTTGAAAAAATCTTTTCATTGAACTCTTGTTTATCTAGCTTAACCATTACAAATTGATTTATACAAAGATAAATAAATAATTTTACAAAAGGTGAAAATATGATAACTTGTGATTTTGCAATATTGCCTGTAGGAACAGAAACCACTGAATGTAAAGACTATGTAACCGCAGCAGTACAGTCAATTAAGGATTCAGGTTTAAACTATCAGCTGACTGGAATGGGAACCCAAATAGAAGCAGATAACCTTGAAGAACTCTACTCTGCGATAGCTACTGCTCAAGAAGCAATATTTAAACTAGGTATCGGAAGAGTATATACAGTCATAAAAGTAGATGACAGAAGAGATCTTGAAAACAGGACTCTTGATGCCAAAGTAGAAACAGTTAATGAAATGCTGAAATAATCTATTTGGCTCCAATAACCTGATTAACATATGGAATTCTATTTAATAAAGCCATTATTATTAAACTAGTGCCCAGTATTCCAACAAAGTATACAACAAGCAATATTTTATATGGTAGAAAACTGAAGAATTTTTGGAAAACAATTCTCAGAACAAACTGGTGAATTAAATAAATTCCATAACTATATTTTGCTATAGAAAAAATTAATATTTTAAATGAAGGTTCTATCTTATCTATAATTCTACTTTTAATATTGAACTTGCCAAAGTTTTTAAACAATAGAACAATACCTATTGTCTGGAAAGCTATGTAAATGGAATATCTGTCGAAATATTTTATGTGATGAACATCAGACTGCAAATAAGACACCGCTACAAGCAATACATTACTTATTATGAAAATGAATAAAGAGAAGTATGGATTATTGAAAATTTTTCTTTCAGTGTGTCTTAAATAGTACCCCAAAACAACCATCCCGATTGGTCCTGTGAAATATGTCAGAGTAATTGGAAACTCCATTTTTAAGGTATATGTAAACAGACAAGTAATCAGCCAAAATACCAGGAAGTATTCGGCTTCCTTCAAGTCCGCGTGAAGCAACCATTTATTAAAAATAGGCATGATTAGATAAGTTCCCAAAATCATCCAAAAGAACCAATAAGGCCCAAAACCATATGAATTAGCTAAAAATGCCCCAATTAGATACTTGAAATAATTAGGTAAATTAACAGGGTCAATCATATTATATAATGCAGGGAAACAGATACATAAAACTGCAGCAATTAGTGTAAGTACAATACCCCAAAATAAAAACGGCATAACTATTCTTGGAAGCCTTTTACCCAAAAATGACTTAATATCCCATTCTCTACCCAAGGATAGTGCACCTGACAATACTAAAAATAAATCAACTCCACACCTAAAGCAAACTCCTGTAATATCACAGAAAAACCAGTTAAAACTATGGAGAGGATATTCAGGAGCAATATTTCCGCGAGTAACTAGAAAAATGTGAAATATAATCACAGATGAAATCGCCAACGCCCTTAATGCATCAAAATAAAAAATTCTTTTAGATTTAGTTTTAGTAGCCATAAATATCAATTAATTTTTATAGAAACACTATATTAAAACAAATATATAAACATTATTCAAATTTTATAAAAATATGCTGAAAATGTAAAAAAAATAAGACCCTGCCAATGAAAAATATGATGAATGTAAAAAAAAAAGAATAATTAAAACTTATTAAAAAAAATTAAAAAAAAAGATGAAAGATTAATCAATTTCATCAGAAGCTGTTTTAACTGCTTCAATTACCAAATCCAAATCTTCTTTTGTTAATGAAGGATGAACCGGAAGTGAAATAACATTGGCAGCCGCAAGTTCTGCATTAGGACATTTTCCAGTGATTCCTAATTCCCTGTATATCGGTTGATTGTATAATGGAATTGGATAGTGAATACCTGTTCCTACACCACATTCATTTATGATTTCAACCCAATCATCCCTGTCTCCCTTATCGACCATGATTGTGTATTGGTGATATACATGTTTAGATCCATAAGCACAATAAGGAGTAATCACACCATCAACATCTTTTAAGCCTTTGTTAAGATAATCAGCATTGTTAATTCTTTTATCATTAAATCCGTCAATCTTATCCAATTGAGCGAGACCTATTGCAGCAGATATGTCAGTCATTCTAAAGTTATATCCAATTTCATTGTGGTGATATCGTATATTGGATCCGTGTGCTCTGAACATTCTTGCATTGTCTGCCAAATCCTCATCATCAGTGGTGATAATTCCTCCTTCGGAGGTTGTCATGTTTTTAGTAGGATAAAAACTAAAGCAGGACATGTCCCCAAGAGTTCCTACATTTCTGCCATTGCATGTAGCACCATGAGCCTGAGCGGCATCTTCTATAACAACCAAACCATATTTTTCTGCAATTTCATTGATTTTATCCATGTTTGCAGCCTGACCATATAATTGAACCGGCAATATAGCTTTGGTATTTTCAGAAATTAGTTTCTCAATAGAATCAGGGTTAATTGTATAAGTTTTTAAATCTATATCTGCAAATACAGGTTTGGCACCAGTATAAACTATTGAATTTCCACTTGCAATGAAAGTAAACGGAGAAGTAATTACCTCATCACCAGAACCGATTTCACATGAAAGAAGAGCAGTGTGTAAAGCTGCAGTACCGGAGTTGACTGCTATACCATATTCTGCACCAACCCATTCAGCAAAACATTGTTCAAATTCCTCTACTTTTGGGCCCTGAGCAATCATTCCGGATTTTAAAACTTCAACAACATTTTCTATTTCTTCTTCACCGATTATCGGTTTTGCAATAGGAACTTTAATATCTGACACGATTATCACCAATTTAAATTTGCTATACTAATATTTAAATCTAATAATATTTAAAACATTACATAATTAATTAAAACAATCAAGAGTGAAACTAATGGACGAATATAAAATTAAAACAATTGAAGAGGGATTAACAAGAATTGAATTTCCAGAATTTGATAAAATTTCATCAGATGCACCGGTATTCTACAACCCACATATGGAATTGAACAGGGATTTGTCAATACTTGCAATCCAAGTATTTCAAAAACAAGAGGGCAGAGATATTAACATATGCGATTTATTTGGAGGAAGCGGAATTCGTGGAATTCGTTACAAAAATGAAATCAACGGAGTTGACAATGTTTTCATAAATGATATCAGTGAAGTGGCCAATTATTATGAACAACATAACATTGAACTGAACAATCTGGAAAACATTGAAGTATTTCAACATGACGCCAGTATGTTTTTGAGAATGAAAAGAGGAGAATTTGATGTAATTGATATCGATCCCTTTGGAACACCTTCACCGTTTCTAGATTCTGCCGGATACTGTGCCCGCAGAAAGTCCCTATTATGCGTTACCGCCACAGACACCTCAGCATTATGTGGAACCTATAAAGAACCATGCATTCGTAAATATAATGCCAAACCATACAAAAGCGAATATTGTCATGAAACAGGAATAAGAATTTTGGCAGGATTTGTGGCACTTACCCTGTCAAAATATGGAAAGTATATTGAAGTTAAAATGTCCCACAGTACTGAACATTATATGAGACTATACTTATATGTCAACAAAGGACCTAAAAAAACTGATCAAAGTTTAAAAAATATAGGATATATTAGTCATTGCAAACATTGTTTGCACAGACAGACTAGCTTCGGATTGGCCAGCCCCATTGATGAAACATGTCCGGTATGCGGGGAAAAATTAATCCATGCCGGCCCATTATGGTTAGGAGACATTCAGGATAGAGAATTTATCCAGAAAATGATTGATGAAATTGAACATAAAAAAATCAATACTGAAAAAAATGCCAGAAAGTTATTGAACAGTTGTCTAAATGAATCAGATGCACCTGCAACATTTTATGACGTTCATAAAATTTGCAAATCCTTGAGAATCAGTGCACCGAAATTGGATTTAATTTTCGATGAAATCAAAAAAGAAGGATTTATCGCAATTAAAACACATTACAATCCATTAAGTCGGAGGC
>NZ_JAZQIJ010000042.1:0-1669 GCF_045541095.1 Methanobrevibacter sp. | reverse complement strand
AATATCTAATAAATTATTAATCATGACATTGCAAACGGAATTACAAATCAATATTGTAATTAACAATTACACACAGAGAAGCGGTAGCTATTCGGCTAACTATGATTATCTGCTCCTAGATAATCTAGCAAGCAGTTCTTATTCTAATTTATTCAGAAGTGACTTGAAAAATCTAAAGATCAAAACCAAAGATGGAACAAGTTGTGCAGTACTATACATTCCAAGTTATGGATCTCAACCTTCAGCTATCCTGGTCAGAGTTCCTGTCGGTAAGATCTCCCAGACAACAAAGCTATTGCTGGAAGTTTATGACACATCAACATCCTTCAGCAGCACATTATCAACTGGCGGGGAGGTGTTAATGTTTGATGCAAACTCTGATACATACTCACAATTTTTCATGAACTACTCAGGTTTAAGTATCAACAATGACTCAACAGATGGGGGCAGATTTCTTAGAGCCAAATTTGTTCCAAGCCTTGATGGAAGTTCTCCAACGGATTTGTTTACTACATTTGCTTCAGGTCAGTCTTTATCAAACAATCGTGTTACTGTTGCAAGATTTAAAAGAATTTCAGGTTGTGTTGATGTTAATGATAATGCAACATATCATGGTTCAACAACTGGAAGTGTCATGATGCAAGTGGACGGAAGTCTCACACCATATGGCATTGACACCAAAGCAACATCACTCAACTGGGCCGGCGGTGATAAAGACTATTTGATGTTTAACGGAGCTGAAACTTTAGTTCAGGTTTCATCATGGGACGCTTACAATCAGGGAAGTGATTCTGAAGGGAATTATGTCCAGTACCATATTCATGGCAGAGTAGGAACTGGTTTTTCATCTAGTAGTGATTATCTGGAAGGATTCAGCAGAAATAATCCAACTAAAATTTATGACAATAATTTCGCTGAAGTAGAGATTTCTCCGACATTTTTTGAAACAACAGAATTTGAAGACTACAACTATGTTGATTTAAAATGGCTTTTAATATTTCCATCACCAATAATTGCAGCTAATGGAATTCCGCAGGTAACGGTAACGGAAAGAACTAAAACTGGAATCAGGTTATACAAGGGAAGTCATGAATACACAAAGGCCTACAGAGGCAGTACGTTAATGTGGAACGCTAATGATGATGACATGGATGATACTGGACTTCATATTCCAGATAAAATAATTAACAAAAATTGGGACTGGGTGTTTTAAAATGATAATCGATTATGATATAGACTCAACAATAGGACATGGACGTGGATATCCAACAGGATTAGAACACAAAGAGAAAATGGATGTAATAGCTTGTCTTTTAGATGAAGGCGAAAGAACATATGTTAATGAAGAACATACAGCCTGGATTTGTTCTAATCAATGTGCAGTAGGTGAAATGGTAACACTTGATGAATCATCCACAATGGAACATACAATAGTAAGGAAAGCTAAAGAAAGCGAGTTGGCTTTCGGATATCTTTTAGGTAAAGTCCAGGTTAAAACTTCAGGATTAACTTTAGTGGCTGTGGCTGTTCTGGGTGATGTTTTCAGATTGAAACTGAAAAGACCAATTCCAAAAGATATTCTACCAAATACAAGAATCTACATTGACAGTGACGGGCAGTGCAATCCTGAACATGGCCATGACCTAAGGCTATTGTCAATTGTTAATCT
>NZ_JAZQIJ010000041.1:0-6498 GCF_045541095.1 Methanobrevibacter sp. | reverse complement strand
AGTTTTGATTAACTTTGTCATTTATTAGTTTAGATTTCATTGGTATTTAAAGTTCTTCAGAGAGCATTTGATAAGTAATTTTTTGTGCAATTCATCCATGACCTAAGAGGTCATGGTATTCTTGCAATATTTTTGATAAACAATTTAAGTGTTGTCAAACAGACATAACATTAAACACTAAAGGACATTCAGTCCGATATTTAAAAGTGATATTATGTCTTATTTGACAATGAGTGATGATGTAAATATTTATTATGAGGATTTCGGTGAAGGTGAGACTTTAATTTTCTGCCATGGTCTGAATTCATCCCTAACTGTAAACGAAGAGTTCTACAATGAGTTTAAGGATGATTTCCGCATCATCCTCTATGACTAGAGAGGTCATGGAAATTCAGACAGGCTGGCTGTTCACATGAACGTCAGGAGACTTGGTCAGGACCTCAATGAAATCATCGAATCCCTGGATTTGGATGAGGTAACTCTAATTGGCCATTCCATGGGTGCTGCAACAATATACAGCTATGTTAATCAGTTTGGCTGTGATAAAATCAGAAGGATAGTTGCCAGTGACATGTCCCCCTACATGCGAAATGACAGATGGTCCGGAGGAATCGCACAGGGTGAGTGGAGCGATGAGGACTTTTATCATGACTTTGACCTAATTTTTGATGATGCTGGCAAAGCAGCATGGCACATCACCAAAAACATTATGAATCCTGATTTGAAAAAAACTCCTCCAGAAGATGTGCCTCGAATGATTGAAGTTTTCAGAAAACAGACTGATCCGTTTACCATGGCTGCGTTCTGGTATTCACTTTTCAGATTAGACCAGCGCCCTGCAATCGAAAAGATTACCGTGCCCTTTTTATATCTCATGCCGGACAATCCTTTGTACTCGATGGTTGCCGTCAGCTACTTGAAAGAACACGTTAAAGACGAATTCATACTTAAAAATGACTTTCCAGGCACAACCCATGCGATATGGCGGGAAATGCCTCATGAGGTTGCCTGTGAAGTCAAAAAATTCATAAAAAAATATTAGGCGATTATATGCATTTTACAGACCCCGTTTACAGAAACCCTTACTGGCCTACATTTCCATTATTGCAGGTCACACAGGGCTGCACACACAACAGATGCAAATTCTGCACAATGTATAAGGATGTCAGATTCCATCCTCATTCCCTTGATATTATCGAAGAGGACTTAAAGGAACTTGCCCAGGTGGCACCTCATGCAAAGACAATTCAGCTTTTATCAGCAAACCCTCTGGTGATGACATACAACAAGTTAAAACCAATCCTTGAGCTTATAAACAGGTATCTGCCTGAAATTGAGTATATATACGCTGCAACACGAGTTTCCGATTTGAAAACCAAAAAGGTAGATGAGCTTGAAAACCTCAGGGAACTGGGATTGAGGGAAATTTCCCTTGGTGTTGAAAGCGGTGATGACTGGACACTGAAACGCGTGAACAAGGGTTACACTTCCGAAGACATTATCGAACAGTGCGGAAAGCTTTCTGATGCAGGCATTGATTTTTGGATGAGCTTTCTAAATGGTGTCAGTGGACTTGAACATTCTCATGACCATGCCGTTCACTCTGCAGAAATTTTCAGCGAGTGCGATCCGATGCTTGTGGGAACAGGAGGTCTTACACTATTTCCTGGAACTCCTCTTCTGGAGGAAGCGCAAAGGGGTGAATTCACTCCACTTTCTGAAAGGGAAATGCTTGTGGAGCTTAAGACATTTGTCGAAAACCTTACATGTGACTGCTATTTCATAACTCATCATACGGTTTCAGCAAGCCTCACAGGTCCTGATTTCTTAAAAAGAAAGAACAATATAGTCGATACATTGGCATATGAACTTGAGCACGGTGACTTTGACAGGATGGCTCAAATTAGAAAAAACAAACGGTCATTATGACTACAACGGATTTAAGGATAGGATTTCATTTATAAAATATGAGTTTTGCTCATGTGTCGATAAAAGAAACGTAGGACTTGTTTTAAGGAGATAGCCATTAAATAATGGTTATTTCAATTTTTTTAAATTTAATTCAAAAATTATTTAACTTTTTCTTTTTAAACTATTAATCAGATTAGTTCCGGAGTTGATTATTTGAAAAAAACAAAAATTATTTGCACAATCGGGCCAGTATCCAATTCCGTTGAGGTCATGAGTGAAATGGTAAATAACGGTATGGACTGTGCCAGAATCAATCTCTCTCACGCTTCAAGAGAGGATATTTTAAATACTATCCATGTGGTTCGTCAGGTGCGTAAAATCTGCAACGTGCCGGTTTCCATAATGTATGATACCAAAGGACCTGAATTCAGGACAATGACATTCGAAAATGGAGGTGTGACTCTCAAGGCCGGAGATACAATAAGAATGGCCAAAAACTGCAGAAAAGGTACTGAGAAGGAATTCGGTGTCAACCACGATGATGCAATCGACTTTATTCAGGTTGGAAACACCGTGCTTGTGGATAATGCACTTCTGGAGCTTGAAGTTACAGAAAAGGGAGATGATTACGTTGTCCTTAAGGCTCTTGGCGATGGAAGCATCGCAGACCACAAGACAATAAACGTTCCGGGAGTTCATCTCAACCTCGATTTCATAAGTGACGTTGACCGCTCGGATATAGCATTTGCCGCTTCACATTCCTGCGATTACCTTGCACTTTCATTTGTAAACACAAAAGATGATGTCATTGCTGCCCGTGAAATCATTAGGGATGCCGGAGGGGATGCCGCAATCATCTCAAAGATTGAAAGCCAGATGGGTATCGAGAACCTTGACGAGATTATCGAGGTGTCTGACGGAATAATGGTTGCCCGTGGTGATCTGGGTGTTGAGGTTGCTATGGAGGAGCTTCCGATGCTTCAAAAGGACATAATCAGAAAATGCCGTGAAAAAGGCAAGTTTGCAATTGTAGCAACAGAAATGCTGGCATCAATGTATGAAAATCCTCGACCTTCAAGGGCAGAAGTAACGGATATTGCAAATGCTGTTTTGGACGGTACGGACTGTGTCATGCTTTCCGGTGAAACAACAATAGGACTTTATCCTATACATGCCGTTTCGATAATGGCCAGAATATGCAAACATGTTGAATCAACAATCGACTACTCAAAACATGTTGCCTACAAGGGAACAATAGGCATCAGCGATACGATTGCAAAGCTTGTTGTGGATGCCGTCGGATACTCTGACATCAAGCTGATAGTGACTCCTACAATGACCGGTTTTACCGCAGGTAAAATCAGCAATCTGCGCCCAAATTCAATTATTATGGCGTGCTGTCCGTCAAGTCATATTGCAGAAAAGATTGTCCTCAACTTCGGAGTCAAGCCTGTTGTAACTGAAATATATGAAAAAACCGATGAGATGATTGAAAGCGCAAGAAAAATTGCCAAAAAGGAATTCAATCTGAGCGACGGCGATTTGATAGTGGTTACTGGAGGATTTCCTCTTGGCGAGTCAAAAACAACTAATTATCTGAGGATTGTAGAAGTATAATCCTCTTTATTTAGTCATGCCTAAACTTTAAATATTATGAGGTGTAACATATATTTATCTAAGAGGTGATAATATGGACAGCATGGTTGAAGCAAGAAAAAACATGCATGAGAGAAACAGAAAACTCGAAGAGGACAAGAAATCCACTGCAAAAAAAGTTAAAAATTTCTTTTTCGGGTGCTGTAAGAACAAATAATTTTTTCATGGATTTTGCTGGCTGATCCATAATTTCCATTTTTAATTTAATTTGTTATTTACTTATTTTTATAAAATTAGAGTGTTTTTTAACCTCTGAAAAGTGATGAAATTAATTAAATGCTTTGGGTGATATTGTAGGATTTTCCTGCAATATGACATTAAATGTCCTTATTTTCAAAAGGCAAAATTTATTAATGTTCATTTTTAAACTATTTTTTATGAAAAAATTAACATTTTTAGCATTGGCTTTAGTTTTAGTGCTGGCTATGGCTGCAGCAGTCAGTGCAGTCGGGCTTGAAAATACAACAATTTCCGGCTTGAATACCACTCAGGACATCGACTGGGCATTCAATGAAAGCCAAAACCAGAACAAAAATCTGGTAATCATATTCGACCAGGACAGCTGCGTTTACTGTGACATGCTCAAGGAAAACACCCTTTCCGACAGCAAAGTCCAAAAAGAGCTTAATGAAAACTACATTGTGCTTTTGGTTGACATCAACAAGGACTATAAACTGGCCGACAAGTATCAGGTTTTCGGAACTCCTGCGGTTCATGTCATAAGTCCTGAGGGCAAGGACGTTGGAAAAATCGAAGGATATGTGGAAAGCGAGGAATTCTTATCAGCACTGAAGGAGATTTAGATGGAAATTCTTCCTTTCATTTCTTTTTTTACAGGGGTCATCTCGATACTGTCTCCCTGCATCCTGCCGATCATTCCGATTTTTGTAGCCTTCAGCCTGAAAAGCAAAACTGTCAAGGAAATCTCCTCATTCACATTGGGGCTTTTAAGCGTTTTCGTTTTGATAATATTTCTCACGGCGTTTTTCACATCACTGGTTTATCGCTATGCGTTCTATGTAAGGATTCTTGCGGCAGTGTTACTTTTCATAATCGGAATCATGATGCTTTTCGACTATAATTTACCGTTCAAAGCTATTTCCGCCAAGGCAGGTGACGGCGTTTTGGGTTCATTCTCATTGGGTGTTTTGACATCCGTTTCATGGGCTCCATGCTACAGCGCATATCTCATGAGTCTCATTGCTCTTTTGGTGAGCTCAGGTGATGCTGTCAATGCGGTTTTCAATATAATCCTTTATGCTTTGGGATTTGCCCTGACATTATTTGTTTTAAGCTATCTGATTTCAAGGATAGATTTGGAAAAGCTCATCTCAAGGACAAGATACGTTCCAAAGATTTTCGCCCTTCTGATTATTGCAGGTGCGATTTATCTGTTTTGGGAATCGTTCAAGGTTCTTGTCTAAATTTGGCATAAATGTATAAACTACTAAAACATAAATTATAATGGTGTTTAAATGGCTAACTTTAATTCATTACAAGAAGCAAGAGAATTTTTTTACAAGGACCAATTTGCCGTAACAACCGGTGTTGTGCTTGATGAGATTACAGAAGACGAAGCGGTCTGTTCTCTGGAGATAACCGACAATCACAGAAACGCTTACGGTGGAGTTATGGGAGGAGTTATTTTTACCCTGGCCGACTTTGCATTTGCGGTGCTTTCAAATCAGATCCACCAGCTTACAGTCGCCCAGCAGGTTGACATTCATTATTTGTCTGCTCCGAAAGGGGATAAGCTGATTGCAAAGGCAACATGCAGGAAAAGCGGGCGTACCTCAAGCATTGTCAATGTGGACATTTCAGACGATACTGGCCGTGACGTTGCACAGTTTATCGGAACCGGGTTTAAGTTATGATGAGTTTTAACTCATTTCTATTTTTTATTATTTCACCTCAATATTGATTTAACTTCATAAAATTGCTTTATTTTAAAAATTAACTATAAATAATAGGTTAAACAATATTATTTTAGGTGCAGATAATGGTTCAGTCAAAAGATGCTTCGTTTAAATTCATTTCAAAAAAACATTTGCAGATACTGTTTGCAATATTGGATATTAATTTTGGCATGGATGTCGATTTTTCCGATGCTGAAGTTCTGACAAGTGAGGAGGTTGCAATTGAACCTTCATTGATGCGGCCTGATTATATTGTTAAGATTGACAGTATTATTTTCATGATTGAATTTGAAAGTTCTTTTGTAGGTACTGTAAAGAAAAAACTGTTCAAATTGTATATTTCAGCTTATGATTTTAACAACAATGATGAAAACAATCAGATAGTCTTTTTTGTGGTTTCAACAAAAGAAAAAACAAAAATCGCACGATATTCCATTAATGACTGGGATTCTTTTGTTTTTCCAATTTTCTCATTGGCGGATTTGGACAAAGAGGAAATTATTAATAATATAGAAACAAAAATTGAAAATAAAGAAGAGTTTCATGATAAGGAACTTATTGAATTTGCATTGACTCCTATATTGGGCAAAAACAAAGCCGAAATTGTTCAGCAGTTTGAAGAGGCAAATGATTTGTTGTCCTTGATTGATTTTCCGAATGTGGAGATTAAAAACTCTGTATATGGACTTTTGCTGATGTTAAGCAGCATGTATTTTGATGAACTGGATCCTATTAGAAAAAAGATACAGCGTGATATTATGGGTAAGGTTGATTGCGTTACTGAAGCTTGTAATGAAAGTTTTGATAGAGGAATTGAGCAGGGTATTGAGCAAGGTATTGAGCAAGGTATTGAGCAAGGTATTGAGCAAGGTATTGAGCAGGGAATGAATGATTCCAAAGTTGAAATTGCTCGTAAAATGTTATCTGATGAAAAATATTCTTTAGATGAGATTTCCAATATCACTGAATTGCCTTTAAGCAGATTAGAAGAATTGAAAAGCAAATTATAATTCGG
>NZ_JAZQIJ010000040.1:0-12153 GCF_045541095.1 Methanobrevibacter sp. | reverse complement strand
ATATGAAAATACAAATCAAATTTCTGTTAAATAACATTTTAACTCGGTATGATTGGTATTTTTTGGTCTAGTGCTCTAATAAACGGATATAATTGATTATTTATTAGTAATAATAATCAGATATATTTCGCTTATTTCAAGCATAATGATGATTAGGCTATATTATTTGTATAGATTTAAAAGATAACTGAAATAAATTTAAGGTTTATATTATTAAATGGAAAATTGATTTAGTTTACTATATTGATTTGTCTCTCGGTTTGAGGGAAATAATGAAATGTAATAAACTGATGATTTTATTGGTATTAATAATATTGATATTATCTATTGGGATGGTTTCAGCGAAAAGTGTTCCAACAGATTCAGATGTAAATAACGCAAACGAATTAGTAAAACAGGCAAATGATGTTGAAATTTTAAGTGATGGTGCTACCGGTACTTTCACTGATTTGAACGATGATTTGAAGAACGCTAAAGATGGCCATATAACTTTAACAAGAGATTATAAATTCGATGCTAGCAAAGATGCATCATCTTTGAAAACAGGTATCGAAGTTGATAATATTGTAATAAATGGTAATAATCATACCATAGATGGAAGTAACCTTGCAAGAATATTTATCCAATATAGTGGATCCGTAACTTTAAACGATATAAAATTTATTAATGGATATGTCGGTGACAAGGCTAATGGTGCTGCATATCTTTTATCAACAGGTACATTAACAGTTAACAATTGTCTATTTGAAAACAATTCTGCTGGACGACATGGAGGAGCAATTGGAGTGACATCCATATATCAGTCAAATCCGGTTGAAATCCATGATTCCGTATTCAGGAACAATTCGGCAAAATTTAATGGTGGTTCAGTATACGCGAGAGAATTATTAGTGGAAGATTCGTATTTCGAAAACAATAAGATTCTAACCCGTTCCTCATCGGAATGGACGCTTATTGAGCAGAAGGGACTAGGTGGAGCTGTCTTTTCTCATGACGGTCGAATAAAAAATTCACTATTCAAAAGCAATCGTGTATTAAACAGTGGTTACTACCAGATTGAAGAAGGTGGAGGTGCAATAACCTCTATTGGCAGTTTAATTGTTGATAATTCAACCTTTATCGATAATACGGCTTTGAAAGGTGGAGCAATCTTTGGTATAGCTCAATTTGAAAGCGACTTAGTTGCTAAAAACAACTTAACCGTAATCAATTCCAAATTCATGGAAAACGTTGCACAGAGTGGAGGTGCAATCTGTTCAAATTTCAACGTTACTGTAGATAAGTCCCTGTTTGACAACAACACCGCTAACGGATATGGTGGTGGAGCAATCAGTACAGGTTATAAGAGTAACGATAATTTGTTCAAGAATTCAAACTTCACTAACAACCTGGCATACAATTACGGTGGAGCAATATCTTCAAGTCATTCAAAAGTTGAAAATTGTTTGTTTGAAAACAACGAAGCAAATCATGGGGGAGCAATCTTCTCATTAAGCTTCGAAGTAGAAGATTCAAAATTCAAGAACAATATTGGAGTTTATGGTAACGAAACAATAGTTGTAGTAGACGGCCTGAAAAAAGATTCAAAAACCAAAATTTCAGACAATGAAATAAAGGTATTTGATCAAAACAAAGTTTCAGACTACTCTGTTGACGTGTTGGATGGAAACCCTGCAAATACCAAATATATTCCTTCCGGAAAATATGAAGGGTATGAGGTATTCTGTATTGAACAGCACTTGTTCTATCCGGACAACACAGAAGGGGTAATGACTAATGATTTAACATACATCGTCAACTCTCTTGACAGAACAGTGGTCGGAGATTACATCAGGATTTTGTTCTACTTGAGGGATGCATATCCTGAAAGATATACAAGCTATTCCTTATATGATGTCCAGGATATCATCTGGATGTTCACAGACGGTCATTACAAAACCTCACGTGACAGGCTTGTTCAAGATGTATTGGCTGCATATGAAAGTGGTGAAATAGAATTCTTTGAAAACAACACATACTATCTGCCTAACGGAACATTGATGGAATTCCATATGGAAATATTCCTGACTCCTGCAGACAGACAGAATATGGTGCTTTTCAAAAGTAATCCGTTCATGCCAACATACAATGAAACAGTCAAAAAAGATACTATAAACCAAACAGTTCTTGTCGGAGAAAACGTACAGTTCAAGATAACTGTTGTAAATACAGGTAATATGGTATTGCCTGATGTGTTCGTAAACGATACTCAATACAGCAAAGGATTGAAATTTGAAAAATGGTACAAAGATCGTGGTGACTGGACATATAAAGGAAACGGATTTTGGGTTTTAAATCATGACTTGGCACCTATGGAAAACGCAAGTTTCATTGTTGAGTTTTCCACTCACGTGCTGGGTAATCTCACCAATAACGTAACTTCCGGATATATGAACATTACCCTGTCAAACGCTACCAACAAAACAACTACTTTGCCTAACCCTAAAATGAAAGTCAGAAAAGTGACCAACAACTACAATGTAACCGTTGGAGAAGAGGTCAGCTTTGACATAATCGTTGAAAATGTAGGTGAGTATGAAATTACCGGACTGTATATCAAGGATACCTATTACAGCAAAGGTTTAAAATATGATTACTTTGTAGACCAGACAAATTCCTGGACCTACAGAGGAAACGGTATATGGGATTACAAATATCCATTGCCTGTGGGTAAAACAGCGAAAATAACATTATTCTTCCTGACTTTAAACACAGGTATCAAATTCAACTGGATTTATGCCGGAAACAATCAGACTTCCGAGATTGAAAAAAGTAGAAACACTACTAACGTAACTAAGAAAAACGAATCCGGTGAGGATGAAAATGGTACCAAGCATAATAACACAACCCATAAACACAAACATCATGAATTTAAACGTATATACGACAAAAATGCAACTGGTAATCCTTTGTTTGCATTAATATTGGTATTATTGAGCTTAGGAGCAATAACTCTTAAGCGAAAATAAATTTATTTGGTTATGTATCTGATACATAACTTTTTTTCTTTTTTTGAAATTTTACTTTTGAGGAACAATTTTGCCTTAACTTTAAATATGAAGTATAATATACATAAGTATTGTATAAATGATATTTTACATAAATGGGAGGAAATTGTTTTGAAATTAAAAAATAAGATGCTGGTTATCTGCCTGATCTTGTTTGTTCTCATTGGTATCACTGCCGTTTCGGCTGCTGATAATAATGCGGATAGTATAGGGGCCAATAACAATGAGACAGTAAGTTTAAGTGTAGATAATCCTAATGATGTTGAAATTTTAACAGCCGATGAAGGAAGCTTTAGTGATTTGCAAACTAAGATAAATGGTGGTTCTTCCAACATCGAGCTTGACAAAGATTATAAGTATTCTGATAGTGACACTATAACTACCGGTATTGTTATAGATAAAAATAATTTCACTATTGACGGTAAAGGCCACACTATAGATGCGAATGGTAATTCTAGAATATTTTATGTAAATGGTACAACTGTTACTTTAAAAAATATTATATTTAAAAATGGTTTTGCTAGTCTGGGAGGAGCTATTTATGGCCTAGGTGATAATTTAAGAGTCACTAATTGTTCTTTTATTAATAATAGTGCAAATTGGGGTGGAGCTATTTTTTCAAACCCTGACAGTTTATCTGTTTTTTCAGATTCCACTTTTATTAAGAATAATGCTAAATATGGTGGTGCAATATCAACATATTATGTTGATTATTACGGCAATAAACAATATGTGAGGAATTCTACTTTTATAGACAATACTGCTTCTTTATATGGTGGTGCAGTTTTAGTTTATGGTAAACAGCCAACTACCGAACGACCGTATACTGATGTAGTAACTATTTCAGGAAGTAAATTCATTAATAATAACGCACCGGAAGGTAGTGCAATTTCTAATTTCTATTCTGCTTCAGTAAATATTGATAATTCTATATTTTTAGGTGGTGAAGGCAGTTACATAGATTCTGATGCTCGTTTTGTTAATGCAAGCTATAACTGGTTTGGATCCACTTATGACAATAGGACCAAAAGACCTAATGTTGATGATGCAGTTGATGTATACAACTGGCTTTACTTGGATTTGATTCCGGATATTGCAAATTCCATTGCTACAGTTTCCATAAATAATTTATATAATCCTGAAACTGGCGAAACTAGTATATATTCAACTTCTAAATTACCTTCAATAGAGGTTAATTTAAGTTTCACAGGAATTGATCTTGATGTGAATAAAGTTGTTTTAGATAACACTGGAAAGAACACATTTAACCTTAACTTAGTAGGGGATTGTGAAATAACTGCAACATGTGAAGGTTCAACCGTAACTAAAAAAATTAAAGCTGGAAGCTTTTCTCAATTACAATCCATAATTAACAATGCAGCTGACGGAAGCACAATAAAATTAGATAAAGATTATGTTTATATGAGGGGTGTTGATAGCAGATACGGTATTGTTATTTCAAATAAACGTAATTTGGTCATTGATGGAAATGGGTACAATATCAATGGTTTGAATACTGCTTCAATGTTTGTTGTAGAAAAATCATCCACTAGCATTACATTTAAAAACATGAATCTTGTTAATGGTTATGCAGATGCAAATGGTCATGCGGGTTCAGCCATTAATACTCATGCTGATTATACCAATATTATCAATTGTACTTTTTATAATAATATTAACCATGGTCTTACAGGTGGTGCTGCAGTATATGGTTATGCTAGTAATGGTAAGGTAAGTAACAGTAGATTCATTAATAACACTCATACTTACAGTAGTGCTGGTGCTCTATACTGGAGAGGTGAAGGTTTAACAGTTGATAATACATTATTTGAAAATAACACAGCTACCTCTGAGGTTGATGTTGCAGGTGGTGCAGTATATCTGCATGATGGTGGTAAAGTTATTAACTCTACTTTTTATCATAATGCTGCAGACTACTCCGGTGCTATATATGGTTATGAGTATACTATTGATAGTTGTACTTTTGTGGGTAATGTTGCATTAACTGATGATATGTTTATTGGTGGTGGTGCAATACATGCTAATAACATTACTGTCCTTAATTCTGTATTTATGGATAATATTGCTAAGTCAGGTAGTTCTTTATTAATTGCTTCTTCAAATGCTGTTATCGATAGATGTTTATTTGTAAACTCTACATCTGATAAAAGTATAGTTTTAAGTGTTGCTAAAGGTGGTAAAATAAGTAATTCCATATTTTTAAACAATGATTTGCCTTTATCTATGCCTGTTATTTCCTGTGTATATGAAAATCTTCATACTGACTATAACTGGTATGGTAGTTATTGGAAAGATTATGACAAAACTATATGGGATGTTTCAACTCTTGCTGATATGACTAAATGGTTATTCTTAAATTATACAACTCCTATTTATAATAATATCACAAAAGAATTCCAGACAAAATTAAACTTTTTAGTCTATGACAGTACTACCAAAAGAGTAGTTGACTATGACTTTGATGATTTGCCTCCTATAACATTTTCATTATCCGGGGAAAATGTAACACTTAACAAAAATAATGTAAAACCTGGTGAAATAATCAGCGGTACTGCAAATTACCATAAAGGAAATTTAGTTGTACAATATGGTGATGTAAAATATGTCATTCCATTCCATTTTAGACAACCAACTAAAATAATTGTCAATTCCACTATTGATATAATTGAAGGTAACACATCATCTTCTGGTGCATATGTAGATGTATTTAATCAAGAGTATTCATATTTCTTAGAACAAAAAGGTCATTTAACCTACAGATCTAATGATACCAGTATTTTCACTGTAAACAGCCATGGTAAGATAACTGCTAAAAAATTGGGAGTTGCAGAATTATTTATTAAGTTTGATGGAACTGATGTGATGGGAAGAGATATGTATCTTCCTTCAAATGCCACTGTAATTATTAATGTTACTAAAATTCCAACCTATATTAAATCTGTATTTGATGTTCCAACTGAATTGGAGGTTGGGAATTCCGGAAACATGATTTTCTCTGTAATTAATGCTGTTAAAAATAGATCAATCTCCGCTGGTCAATTAACTTTTGAAACTGACAATCCAGAAGCTTTAAAAATTGATGTGATAGGCACTAATTCCTTCCAATATAAAACTCTTAAAAATGGAACTGCAACAGTAACTGTTAAATTTGCTGGAAATGATGATTATGAACCTTCAACATATGTTTTCACTGTCACTATAGGTCAGAGAGATCCTAAATTAAATGTTACTCCATCTGAATTAGATTTAGTGGTTGGAAACAGTTATGGAGTAGGAATTGATGCAAGACCAACTAGCACTTACGGTAAATTTGAATATATAAGCAATGATACCAGTGTTGCAATAATGGAATATGAATATAATATGCATACGGTAAAAGCTATTGGAAAAGGTGTTGCAAATATTACTATCCGATTCATTGGTGATACCCAGTATAAACCTGCAGAGGTTTATCTGATTGTTCATGTTAACAATATTCAAACTCATATTGTAGTGGATGAAGCAGTTAATATGTCCAAAACTGATCAATACGGTATAAATCCTGCTGTATTGGATGAAAATAACAAACCTATTGGAGCTGTTTTCGAATTTATCAGCAATGATACAAGTGTAGTTAGTGTTGATGAATATGGAGTAGTAACCGGTGTCGGTTTAGGAAAAGCAAACATCACAATCAACTATAAAGGAACAGATAAGTATGCTCCTTCATCAGCCAATGTGATTGTAACAGTTTCAACTGCTAAAAACGAAATTAGGGTTGTTTCTGATGTTGAAATTCAGGTGGGTAAAATCGCAAACCTTAACGCTACTTTACAATATGGTGGAAAATTGCTTTATGTAAGCAGCAACAGTTCAGTAGTAAGTGTTGATTCGAAAGGTATTATTTCAGCCCGTAAAATCGGTGAGGCAACTATTACTGTCACTTATGAGGGAAGCGATAAGTATGATCCAGCTACCAAAACAGTAAACGTTAAAGTGGTACATGTTCCAACATCAATCGATGTTGAAAAAACATTCGCTGTTGAAGTTGGCAGTGCTGTTAATTTAAATGCGAAGTTAAATCCAAAAATTGGAATCCTTACATATTCCATTGGTGATGAAAGTATTGCAAAAGTTTCATCAAATGGTGTAATTACAGGTGTTGGGGTAGGTAAAACCACTCTAAATATTAACTTTGCAGGAAATGATAGGTATGCTCCTTCAAATGCAACAGTTGAGATAACCGTATACACTGATAATGTTCCAACTACAATTGATGTAAACGGCACTTTTGATTTATTCGTTGGCGATAACGTAAATCTTGATGCTGTTTTAAATCCTGCCAATGCAGGTAATTTGACTTATGTCTCCAGTGACGATAAAGTTGTAACAGTTGATGAAAACGGTAAATTGACTGCTGTCGGTGAAGGTAGTGCAAACATTACAGTTTCCTTTGAAGGTAATAATAAGTTCCTGCCTAGTTCAGCCAACGTGCTGGTAACAGTTTCACTTATTCATACAAGCATTGAAGTAAACGACACATTAACAGTTAACATGACAGAAACAGCGGACATTGATTATGTCTTCTCTCATCCTGAAGCAGGTGATTTGGAATTTATTGTAGATGATCCTAGTGTCGCATACATTGAAGGCGGTCAAATCATAGGTGATAAAGTAGGTCAGACCACTTTAACCATTAAATTTGCCGGAAATGATAAATATGCTCCTTCCAGCGCTACAGTTAATGTTGTCGTAACTGATGTGGAAACTGTTATTGAAGTTGAAGACACCGTCAAAGTCAATGTAACTGAAAACTGTGTAATCGATGCCAAATTAAATCCTGAAGAAGCAGGTAAATTAAGATTCTCCACTAAAGATACAGGCATAATTTCCATTGATTCAAATGGAAAAGTTCATGGAATCAAATTAGGTACAGCTACAGTAACAATCACATTCAACGGTAACGGCAAATATCGTGCGGTTACAAAAAATGTTACTGTTGAAGTTGTTGATGTTGAAACCACAATTGACGTAGAAGATTCATTCAAGCTTAATGTAACCGATTTCAAAACAATTGATGCAAAACTTAATCCTGAAGAGGCAGGTAAATTAATATTCACTGCTGATAACGAATTTATATCTGTTGATGAAAAAGGCAGGATTGAAGGACTGAAACGTGGAAACGGTACATTAACAATAACCTTTAACGGTAACGGCAAATATCGTGCTGTTACAAAAAATGTTACTGTTGAAGTAGTTGATGTTGATACAAATATCGTGGTTAATGTAACAGACTTGACAATGAAATATGGTGAAGAAACCACAATCAAAGCTGACATCAAACCTGATGCAGTTCAACCGTTAATCTTTACAAGCAGCAATCCTGAAGTTGTAACAGTTGATGAAGACGGAAACGTTAAGGCTGTCAAACCGGGCGTTGCTAACATTACAGTAAGCTTCAACGGAGGCGGAAAATATAAACCAACAAACAAAACAATAACAGTAACCGTAGAACGCGCTCCTACTTCAATTTCAGTTCCTGAAACTGCTGATGTGGAAGTGGGTGCTGGAGTAAAATTAAATGTAACAACTGATCCTTTAAATCTCAATTTAACCTATTCATCCAGCGATGATGAAATAGTTGAAGTTGATCAAGACGGTAGAATTTTCACTATTTCAGGCGGAAATGCTGTTATAACAATTAAATACGATGGAAATGAGTATTACTTTCCTTCAAATGCAACTGTAACTATAAATGTTGATAAAAGGGACACAATGATTCAGGTTGAAAATGATGTTGTAATAGGTTTCTCCGAAAGTAAAAGTCTTGGTGCTAAACTGATTTCAGTTAAATATGGTATGCCTATCACTGGTAAACTGAATTATGTAAGCAGTGATGACAGTATTGTATCAGTTGATGAAAATGGCAGAATTACAGCCAATAAGATTGGAAATGCAACAATCACAATAACTTATGATGGAGTAAGTGCAAATAAACCTTGCAACGCAACTGTAAACGTGGAAGTAACCACAAAAACAACCACTATCAAATTTGAGGAATCTGAAAAATCACTTAATGTTGATGATACATATAAGGTTACAGCTACTTTGGAAGGAGGTCCTGATGAGTATATGATTATTTACACATCAAGTGATTCCACTGTTGCCCGTGTAAATCCATTCACTGGTGAAGTGACTGCCGTTGGTGAAGGAACTGCTAAAATCACCGCAAGCTATGCAGGTGATGATGAATATCACTCTTCCGAAGCTGAATTTACAGTATCAGTTTCAAGATTCGTAACTCATATCAGTGCATCAAATTCATATGATATGCTTGTATTTGAAACTATTGATTTGCATGCATTTGTAATTCAGAATGAGGAAGCTCCTTTATCCTACAGTTCAAGTGAAGAAGATGTAGTTATGGTAAATACAAAAGGAGAAGTAACTGCATTAAAATCAGGTAGTGCAGTAATCACAATTTCCTATGCCGGAAACAACAAATATCAGCCATGTCAAAAACAGGTAATTGTAAATGTTGCTAAGATTCCAACTTCAATCAATGTTGATGATGTAATCGTAATATATTCCGGAGACCAATATGCATTAACCGATATTTTAGTACCTGCTGATGCTCCTACAAGATATTTATCATATGATGTTGATGACTGGGATATAGTTACTGATGTTGACAGCAACGGTGTGATTACCGCAGGTCATGAAGGTGTTACAGAGTTAACTATTAACTATGAAGGAAACAGCGCATATCTTCCTTCAACTAAAGCAGTGGTTATCCATGTTCTCAAAAAGGTAATTTCAGAAGATGATTATAACTTCACTGTAGATGTGGACCACGATGCAGGTGAGGCTACATTCACACTCACCCTTCCTGAAGATGCTGAAGGTAACTTCCAGGTTATTATTAACGGAGAACCTTATGCGGAACCAGTTGAAAATGGTAAATCAGTTGTTACTGTTGGTGATTTAACTCCTGGAGATTATAAAGCTACATTAAGATACACAGGTGATCAAAGATATGCAAGTATCAACAATGCTACTACATTCCACGTCGGTAAATATAAAATAGACAAAAACAAAGACCAGGACATTTATGTAGACGGCACTCTTAAATACACTGTGCATCTGACAATGGATACTCAGGCTATGGAAGGAAAAACCATTACATTTAAGGTAAACGGAAAAACATACTATGCCAAAACAGATGTTCAGGGTTATGCTACAATCAACGTGAAACTGCCTGCAAAAATCAAAACCTATACTGTTACAGCACAATTCAAAAGTATCAAGGTTTCAAATAAGGTTAAAGTTCATGTAATTGTTGCCAAAAACCTGAATTACAAGAAAACATCTAAACACACTGTAAAAATAACTCTGAAAAAGTTAAATAAAAAATATCTGGCAAACAAAAAGGTTACCTTAAAATTCAACGGTAAAACCTACACAGGCAAAACCAACAAGAAAGGTGCTGTATCATTTGTACTTCCAAAAAGCGTATTTTCAAATCTTAAAGTAGGTAAATCCTACAAATACACTGTAAAATACTCTACAGACACAGTAACAAAATTGATTAAAATATTTAAATAGAGATTAGTTTTTTCTCTATTTTTTCCTTTTCTTTTTTTTCAAAAATTTTAATTAAATCAAAAATCAACATATTAGCATGAGTAATTCAGTTTTTGTACCCGGCCACATTACCGGTTTTTTTACCATAGAAAACCACGAAATAAAGTTAAAAAACGGATCATGCGGTGTGGGATTTCTTCTTACAAAAGGTGTTAAAACCACTATTTCAGATTCAGAGAAGTTAACTGTTGATGTTAATCAGGGAGGCACTACTGTCGTTGATGAGGTGCTCTCAATACTTGAAACGGATGCAAATTTTAAAATCACACAGGATATTCAGCTTCCGATTGGCGCGGGATTCGGCACATCCGCTGCTTCAGCCTTGAGCTTGACACTTGCTTTAAATGAATATCTTGATTTGGGTTATTCTCTTGAGCTGTGCGGCCAGATTGCTCATATGGCTGAGGTTAATCTTGGCGGAGGTCTGGGTGATGTCATAGCTCAAACTGGTAAAGGATTGGTTTTGAGAACCAAACCTGGAGCTCCCGGAATTGGCGAAATCAAATCATTTAAAGAAGACGTTTATGTTGCATGGAAAACATTTGGTGAGATAAAAACCGCAGACATCATTCAAAATTCCGAACTTAAACGGACAATTACTGCTTCCGGGTTGAAATATCTAGAAATGTTTGAAAGCGAGCCCACTATGGATAATTTCTTATCATTTTCAAACAGGTTTGCCAATGATATAGGTCTAATGTCAGATGAAGTAAAAGAACATGTTGATTATTTTAATTCTTCGGTTAATATTTTAGGCAGTTCCATGGCCATGCTTGGAAATACGGTATTTGCATTTGCATATGATGAAGATGCATTCAAAAACCTAAACATTGAAGACTTACATATAGATAAACTCAACAACAATGGGATAATTTATGATTAAACTCAGCTACAATATAGAAAACTACAGAAAAGATATTCTGGATTTGGTCAAATCAGGCGATACAGTCATCGAATTGGGATGTCATGTAGGTGGCACAACAAAACTTTTTGCATCAAAGTGCAATGTCGTCGCAGTTGACAATTCCCCCGAAGCAATCGATGAGATGGCAAAGCTTGATGTCAAATTCATTCCCGGAGATGTGCGTTTGCATGAAGTAATCGGTGAGGTCTACAAGATTGTTCAGAAATGTGATGTATTGGCCATAGACCTTGGAGGAGGATATCATCCCGACACTGCATTTAAGGTATTCTACATATGGTCATCAACATTCAAGCCAACTCATTGTCTGATTAGAAACAGAGGTATTTTGGAGTTTTTCAACTCAGCAGAATCCGCAGAAAAACAATATATTTCCAATGAAGGTTATCTTGAATCATATCACGATTCCGGAATCCCTCCTCAAATAAAGGAATTTGAATTGTGGACTCCTTCACTTAAAAAGAAATAATAGGATTATTTTTTTAAAATACTTAAAGAAATTGAGAGATTTCAGATATTATTCGTGTCTCCAAGCAGATG
>NZ_JAZQIJ010000039.1:0-2207 GCF_045541095.1 Methanobrevibacter sp. | reverse complement strand
GTGTAATTATTCTGGATGGAGCACGGCAAGTTTGCTTTTTACTGTCACTCTGATGATATAAAAAAGGCTGTACTGTACGCTGCGCTGATGATATTTAGATTATTGTATTGTAAAAAAAGATTCATAATGCGTATCGTACTGATTGTTGTAAGCCATTTTAAGGTCAACGAGTTTGAAATTTTTTCCAGGTGAATTTTTCTCATGGAATCAAATTTGATAATTAGTAGAAATAATCGAATAAGGGATGTGCCTCGCATTTATTTGAATTGTAATTCTCGAGAAGCGCATCCACATTCCCAGTATAGCAACATTTTTCCATAGCATTATATTTATGACCGGGTTGTAAAGGATAATTAGGATCCTCTTTCCAAAATGTTGCACATCTTTCAATTTGCTGATTTTCAGAAATCTCAAGGACAGTTTTTCCGTATATTGAAGAATCCAGCCCGGCGGCAGATGCAATTGTCGGAAGAAAATTCTCTTGAGATATCATTGCATGGGAATATTGGATTTCCGTATGTGTTTCTCCGGGACGTTTGATGTAGAAAATTGATTGCGGATTAGCGGGAGGAGGATAATACCCATGATCTGCTGTAATAATGATTGTTGAGCTGTCGTATATATTTAATTCTTTCATCTGATTAATTATTTCAGAAATAACAAACATATAACCGGAGACTTGTTCCCGGATGTTTGTCAACCCTGCAGCTCTTTGACCAGTTGATGTTAATACATATGGAGGATGCGCTCCTTTGTAATGATAAAGGGAAAATAATTTTTCTTCTCCGGATAATTTGATTCCATGCTCATGAAAATAATCAACTGATTTATTTGAATCAAAAATCATAAAGTTCTCATCATAAATTAATAGAGAAGAAATATCGGTAGTTGTTACCCAAAATGGAGCTTTCATTCCAATTGGAAGGTATCTGTATAATGACAGTTTGATAAGCTTTCGAAAAGATTCTTTATTAATTACATAATTGTCTGTGGTATTTTCAATTGCATTGGTAATTTTTCCTTTCATATTTTGGATATTACCGGCACCATAATTTGAATCAATATAAAAATTTATTTTCCATCCTTTCTGCTGTAAACTATCATAAAAACTATTTGCGGTTTCAGAATTCCAGGCATTTTTGAAAAAATCATTGAATCCTTCATTTGCATAATCATAATCTTTCATTGTCAGTAAATGTGCTAATGCAGGAAAGGTCCCTACATAATTTGAGTTCATGTTATCAAAGCAGGTGAAATCATGAAATGGATCAAGTGTATTTGGAAAATCATTGATGGCTCTCTGCATTTCATCTCCACTGGTTTGATCCAGTAGAAATACAATTATGTTTTCTTTGGGTGATAGAACGTATTGTTCTCCGAGATACAGCCCAAATTTGTTGTTTCTGGAAATTGTTTTGTCATGATCTGTTTCGAATTGAGAGAACATTTTAATGCTTAGTGAAGACATTTGCATGATACTTAATGTGCAGGTAACGATCAAAACAAAGTTTTTCCAGGTCTTTCTTGAAAAATAATGGAACAAAAATGGAATGATAAGGATCAAAAACCAGATGATGTAATTGATGATCACATTATCCCCGAAGTTATGCCATGGAACCAATTCACCGTTCAAAGTCCCAAGGTCATTGTTTAGAAAATTACCTTGAATATATAATCCTAAGGATAGACCACAATAGGTTGAAACAAGAAAACTATGTATTTTTCCACCAACAAGACAGGTTGGAATTGCTAATGCAGCAAATGTTATGAACCAAAAAGGTATACAAAAGGGAGTCAGTTCAAGTATGGTACAATTTATAAAATTTTTCCCATTATAGGTTAAATCCAATGGTCCGAATAGAAATAATGTGAAACTTAGAGAAAATGATGAAACAAGAGCGAGCGCTAATCTTTTTTTTAGTGGTGTTTTGCCAATAAAAAGTTTTTGAAGTTTACTTTGGAAGCTTTTTTGATTCATATGCTGCATCGCCTCATTCTAAATCTGTGTTAAAACCAGTACAATAATATCACTTTAATTTGATAATAGAATTGATCAATCAGCGATTTGATTATTATCAATTGTGCAAATCTTTAAAATAAAGTTTGAACCTTTGACCAGGAAAAAAATGGATTGAAATTTTGATTGAAACCTAACTAATCAGAATCAGTTTGCGCATCACTGAGTACAGTTTTGTGCAGGTTCCTGC
>NZ_JAZQIJ010000038.1:0-2746 GCF_045541095.1 Methanobrevibacter sp. | reverse complement strand
GAAAAAAGCAAAACAGAATCAGAGATTAGTTAACAGGTATTACATGTTAATTAACCGTTTAACTAATGACAAATGGGTTATTGAATTACCCACCAAAAAGGAAATATTAGCCGATAAAGAGTATAAAAACGGTTTAACAGTAGAATTCAAACCCATAATGATAAAAGACTATACTGATACTTTATTAAACTTCGGTGAAACACGGTTATTCTTAACAGGAACATTAGGAGATAAGGATAAATTTTGCAAATGGATTGGAATAGATCCACTTGAAACTTATTACATTTATCAAAAATCACCATTTCCGGTAGAACACCGTCCAATATTAAGAGAGTATGTTAAAAGTATGTCCGGTTTTACTCCGAATAGAATTCCTAACTGGAAGGATAAAAGAGTTTTGATTAAAATAAATGAACTCATTAACAAGCATGCTCATGATAAAGGAGTTATACATACATCAAGCAATCAACAGGCCTGGTGGATAAAAAAAGCATTAGATAACCGGAATATTTGGGTGGCTCAAGGTTCCAGTCGTGAGGAAACTATTAAAAGATTTGAATTAACTGACAGGCCGGTTGTACTGGTAGGTGCAGGTATAAAAGACGGCGTGGATTTCAAAGGAGACAAATGCCGTTATCAGATATTATTTAAAATGCCATTTCCAAGCCTTGCATCTCAGCAGGTTAATATTCGTAAACATTTTGATAAAGTTTGGTATGCTTATCAGACTGTTATGCCTTTGATGCAGTCTTATGGTCGGGGCATACGTGATATGGATGATTACTGCACTACTTATGTTTTAGATGCAGATTTTGACCGTTTGGTGAATAATTATGAGTATTTGTTTAATGAATACTTTTTAGAAGCAATCAAAGGACGGAATGAGGCTGTGAAACCTAAACGTATTCCTAAGCCTATTCCGGTAAAAGGAGGGAAATAAATTATGAAACCACTTAAATTAAATTTTTTCCATATAGAAGATTTAAAACCTCGTTATATACGTCATAAGTCACTTATGGGGTGATTGGATTATTGAGTACGCAGAAAAATTGAAAAAAATTAACTATCGTATGGGATGGTAAAAAAATGACAGTAGTAGAGAAAACAATTGAGAATGGTGAGGACATTCTGCATGCGGAATTAATCGAAGTATTAGGGTTGCTAACTGCTGAAACTATTGCAGCAGGTAAGGATGTCGGAGAAATGTATATTCAAGAAATTAACAGTAACAAAGGTAGTTTTAAATATACTATTCGTGTTGAACGTATTATTGAAAAAAGGAGTTTAAGAGAAAGAATTAAAGGATGGATATTATGAGTAATGAAGATATTGCGGTCTATCAAGACCCAAACGGATTGTACAAAGTAGAAGAAATTGAAATCTGCGGATATGAAAACGGAGAGGAAATCCCTTCCAGTAAATGGTGGGCTGTAGTAAACAAACTATTTCCTGAAAGAGAATGTTACGAATGCAGAAACCTTGAAGTAGCCAATAAATTATGTGAAGAGTTAAACACTATGACAAGGAGTTATCAGCTTGATACAACTTTACCTGAACCTAGAAATTCCCTTGAATGCCACGGGTTAGCAAAGAGGATTAATGAAAAACAGAGTAAATTAAATGATTATCAAACTGCTCTAGAGCATGAATTGGTCTGCGAACGCAGATATAATGAAAAATGGAATGAGGTTAAATTACATCCGGATAAAGTGAAAGAAGCATACGAATTAAGTAAAGTGCCAACTGAAAAACAGATAACCGCTTACTGTGAAGAAACTTATACTAAAGAGTTTACACAGTGGAAGATTGCGAAAGCTAATACTGGTTTGATTAGTAAGCAGATTGATTTAATTAATGATTACATCAGCCTTGAAAAATACATTTTACGTAAGGAGTTGAAAGAATGAATTGTCGATGGATGGATAGGCACGGTTTCTGCTGTTTATTCGATGAACTTTGCACTGCACTCTGTGGAGTTTACAGAAAATGAATTATTTTATTAATTTTGTGTTAGGGACAACAGGATTATTAGTCATGTTGTTTCTGTTACTTATTTCAATTAAAGATAGAGTTGATTAAACATGACAAAGGACGGGATTGATGAAAAATATTACATCAATGTTGCAGAAATAATGAGACTAAAAACTCCACGATGCCGACTACAAAAACCAACATTAAAACCAACAATACTAGTGACTGGATGGAACGAATGGCTACAAATAAAAGGAGTTGACACAGGAATATGAAAAAATGTTGTAACTGCAAACATGCTGATGAGTATATTCCATTATGGATCTACCCTTATGGTCAACCTAGATGTAGTGTTCATCATAGGAATATTTCTCCTGATGAGGGTTGTAGTGATTTTGAGTTGATTGGACGATTGAGTAGGTGATTGAATGACTGAAAATACTGATAATATTTTTCCAATGAAACCTGTATTGGTGGAGGAACTTTATTTTGAATAACTGATTTGTTATTCAATGTATTCAATTGGTTTCGGTTATGCTCCCAGCAGGGTTTAAAAAAGGGAGCATAACTTATTAAGATTAATGGTGATTTTTAATGACTGAAAACAATAAACGGCTACATTTATCTGATATTTTTGATATTGAAATAGTCTTAAATGATGGGAAATTTTGGTATGAACTGGAATTTGAGGATTATGTATTAGAACAACCATCTGATTATCCAATACGAGCAGTATTAAAAAAAGGAAAACGAATAACAAAAAAAGAGGCATTGT
>NZ_JAZQIJ010000037.1:0-1697 GCF_045541095.1 Methanobrevibacter sp. | reverse complement strand
AAAAGAAACATCAAAAAAGAGGATATTGAAGCATTGGTTGACGGAAACTTTGCAGATTCACTCTTAAATATATTATTCGTTAAAAACCATGAACTTGCAACATTTGTCGGTGAACTTCACGAGAACAGAATCCGTGAATTCAAGGACTTGGACAAGAAGATTTTAACACTTAACCGTAAGAGAATTTTCCATAAGCTGAACAGCAACATTCCAAAGATATTCGGCGGAACAGAAAATCCTCAGGCAAAAATATTGGCCGGTGAGTTCACACGTAAAAGCGGGCACATGCCGGTTAGAAAACTCCTTGAAAAAGCCGGTGGAATGATTAAGCAAATCAAGCCATGTTTCATGATGTCTCCTCTGTCCATTGCACAGTACCTGGACCCGACAAATGAAGAACTGCAATTTGATGTCGTTATTTTCGACGAGGCAAGTCAGGTAAAACCTGAAGATGCACTTGGTGCATTCATGAGAGGAAAAACAGCTGTTGTTATGGGAGATACCCAGCAATTGCCTCCAACTTCATTTTTCGACCAGATGTCCGATGCCGAAAGCGATGAGGAGGAAGCGACATCACTGGATATGGAAAGTATCCTTCATTTATGTAAACTCTCTTTCCCTGTAAAAATGCTTAAATGGCACTACCGTTCACGCCATGAATCATTGATTACAGTATCAAACCGTGAATTTTATGACAATGATCTGTTGGTTTATCCGTCCCCGTCACATTCAGACCCTGAACTTGGATTGAAGTTCCATTACAATCCTAATACTCAATACTTAAGAGGAGCATCATCCAAAAACCCTCTTGAAGCTGAAGATGTGGTGGAAGAGATATTCAATCACTTCGAAAAATACGGAGATACAAAAAGTTTGGGTGTCGGAACATTTTCCGTAGCACAAAAAAATGCAATTCTGGAAGCATTGGAAGTAAAACGTAAGGAAAGACCTGAATTCGAACCGTTATTCTCAGACAATAAGGAAGAAAGATTCTTCGTCAAAAACCTTGAAACAATTCAGGGGGACGAAAGGGACGTTATTCTAATCAGTGTAGGATACGGTTTTGACCAGGATGGAAAAATGTCATTGAACTTCGGTCCTCTTAACCAGGACGGTGGGGAAAGAAGATTAAACGTATTGATTACACGTGCAAGAGAAAAATGTGTAGTATTTTCAAACTTTAAGGCTTATGACATGAACCTGACCGCAAACCCTCCATACGGTGTAAAATCCCTGAAAGAATTCCTTGAGTATGCTGAAAACCTGACTCTTGGAACTCAGGGTGCGGATACATACACAAAAGAGCCGTTTGAAGATGCAATCGCAAGCTTCTTGGAGGAAAACGGTTACACTGTTGACAGACAAATCGGATGTGCTGGATTCAGGGTTGATTTAGCTATTGTCGATGATGAAAATCCTGGAAAATACATTTTAGGAATCACAACCGACGGAAAAATGTACTCTTCAAGCAAAGTGGCCCGTGACAGGGACAGACTTCGTGAACAGGTATTGACAGGTTTAGGCTGGAAGCTCTATCACTTGTGGTCAACCGATTGGTACAGAAACAGGGATTTGGGACGTAAGAAACTCCTTGAAAATGTTGAAAAATCAATCAACAAGTCACGTGAAGAGGAAAGGCGCAGGTCTGAAGAAGAGAAAAAACTTGCTGAAAAAACAAGACTTGAAGCTGAGAAAAA
>NZ_JAZQIJ010000036.1:0-5645 GCF_045541095.1 Methanobrevibacter sp. | reverse complement strand
TTTACTAAATCTTTAAATTTTGCATTTAAGCGGATGAATGTGCAGACATGTCACAATATAAAACAGGTCTAAACACAAAATAATGTTGAAAATTGTTTGTCATAATACATTTATTAATAGTTTGGAAATTATAATATAAATGAGGATTATAAATGTGGCAAGATTTTATGGAATACATTTTAAAACAGGCCGGCGACGATAAGATTAAAATCGCTGAGGTCGGAGTAGGTGCATTTTCACAGATTGCAGATTCCCTTAACGAAAAGGAAAACATTACCATTATTAAAACAGATATTGCCCCTAAAGACAATACTACAATACAGGATGACATTGCAAATCCGAATCTGGATTTATACAGGGACGTTGAAATAATCTATTCCATCAGGCCACCAAGTGAACTCCAGCCGCATCTGGTGAATCTTGCCCTCAAAATAGACTCCGAACTTATAATCAAACCCCTGACAAACGAGGATTTAAATACCGGCAGGGTAAAAATGAAATTAAAAAATTACAACAAGGCCAGTTTTTACACATTAAGGTGATAAATTGAGTGACATAGCTAACCAATACGACTCATCAAAGGAAGGACTTACCGCTTCAGAAGTCCAAATAAGACATGAAAAATACGGTTTGAATAAAATTGAAGAAGCAAAACCCACTTCCGCAATTGTACTGTTCCTGTCCCAGTTTGTGGACATTCTGATAACTCTTCTGATAATAGCCGCAATAGCGTCATTTGCAATAGGGGACGTCATTGACGGATGCGTCATACTTATTGCAGTACTGCTGAACACGATAATAGGTTTTATCCAGGAGTACAGATCCCAAAAAGCAGTTGAATCCCTTAAAAGTTTTATGAGCAAGACCGCAGTTGTAAGAAGGGACTCAAAGATTCAGGAAATTAACGCCGAAGATCTGACCGTTGGAGACGTCATTATCCTCAGTGAGGGAGATAAGATTCCGGCCGATGCCGTCATCATGGAACAGAAGGACATGAGCTGTGACGAATCACACCTTACAGGGGAGGCCGAAGCAATTCTTAAAAGCAGTGAAGATAAAATATTCATGGACTCCAATGTATTATCAGGTCACTGTGAGGCTGTTGTGACTTCAATTGGAATGAACACCCAGATAGGAAAGATTGCGGAAGTCGTCCAGCAGGAAGATGAGGACACACCACTAAAGCAGAGAGTCGGGCGCCTTGGAAAAATCCTTTCAGTAATTTCAATAATAGTATGTATTGCAATATTTATTCTGGAATTTCTTTCGGGAGAAACCCTTGTTGAAACATTCATGACAGCGGTTTCACTTGCCGTTGCAGCAATTCCTGAAGGCCTGCCGGCCGTTCTGACCCTGACACTGGCATTGGGTATGAACGAAATGGCAAAATCCGATGCCGTCGTCAAAAGGCTTTTAAGCGTTGAAACACTCGGGTCATGTACAGTAATCTGCAGTGACAAGACAGGTACTTTAACCCAAAACAGGATGACCGTTGTCGAGAGCTTTTTTACAAATGAGGATAAAACATCCCTTATAGCATGCGAGTGCAACAATGCAACCCTATCCAATGATGAAATCATCGGAAACCAGACTGACGGAGCCATTCTGAAGTTTTTTGAAAACAGAAAGTATGGCCTTGAAAGGCTTGACGAGATTCCTCTCAACAGTAATCGTAAAAGAATGACTACTATACATAGACTGGACGGTGAAAAAAATATCATCCTGACAAAAGGTGCTCCAGAAATCATCATAGATGAATGCAAATACATAGATGATGATGGAAGTATTAAAAATATTACTCCTCAAATCAAGGAAATGCTACTTGGAAAGGTAGGCGACATGACAAAAAATGCCCTCAGGACAATAGCATTTGCATACAAGATTGAAGATGAAAATCCGACTGAGGAAAATCTGATATTCACCGGCCTTGTGGGACTCATTGACCCTCCTAAAAAGGATGCCAAAAAGGCAATTGAAGACTGTAAAAATGCAGGAATCAAAGTCGTGATGATTACAGGAGACCATGAGAAGACCGCATGCGCAATCGCAAGAAATCTTGGAATCCTCACCGACGGAGAGACAATAACCGGAGAAAAGCTTGACTCATTAAGCGATGAGGAATACCTGAAGATGGCTGAAAGAATCCAGGTTTATGCAAGGGTAAAACCGGAACAAAAAATGAGAATCGTTGAAACCCTAAAAGACCTTGGAAATATCGTTGCAATGACAGGTGACGGCGTAAACGATGCGCCTGCACTTAAAAAGGCATCAATAGGAGTGGCCATGGGTGACGGAACAGACGTTGCAAAGGAATCCTCAGACATGATACTGCAGAACAATGACTTTGCAACAATCGTAAAGGCAATAAGACAGGGACGTAAAATCTATGACAACATCAAAAGGTTCGTCAAGTTCCAGGTATCTACAAACGTCGGTGCAATTTTGACAATAGTCGGAACAAGCCTGCTTTCAATGCCTCTCCCATTCAATCCTGTACAGCTTTTATGGCTCAACATTGTAATGGACGGACCTCCTGCACAGACACTTGGAATGGAAGGCGAAGAGGAAAACGTAATGTCAAGACCTCCTGAAACAGGAGACATACTCACCAGAGCCACCCTGCTTCAAATACTTCTTACAGGCATTGTCATGGCAATAGGAACAATCGCCGTATTTGCCTATGAACTGAACACAGGAGCAGGAAAACCTAAGGCGATGACAATGGCATTCACACTCTTTGTACTCTACCAGCTGTTTAATGCATACAACAGAAAAGCAAAGTCAAAAGAGTCCAGCAAATACCTGTATATAGCAATATTACTGTCATTCATACTCCAGGTAATGATCGTATACATCCCTCAGTTACAGATCATATTCCGAACCGCTCCAATCGGACTTGTTGACTGGGCGGCAATCATAGTGATAGCTACAACAATTCTTTTAACTGAAAAAATTATTAATAAAGTGATAAAATGAAAGTTTTCCTTCTAGGCGGAACCAAGGATTCAATCAATATCATCAAGCATCTTAAAAGTAATTTTGATGCTGAAATTCTTACAACAACAACCACCGAATATGGGGCAAGACTTGCCAGGGAAGGGGGAAGCGATGAAACCATTGCACGACCTCTTTTAAAGGATGAGATAAAAAGGATATTCATTGACGGGAACTATGACATTCTCATTGATGCGACACATCCCTTCGCATCACACATCACTCAAACTTCAGTCAGCATCTCAAGGGAGCTTAAAATCCCATACATACGCTTCGAAAGACCCACCACCAACCTTGAAAACATTGACACATCACATATCCGTTACGTAAATTCATTTGACGATGCAGGAAAACTTATTGAAAAGGAATTCCCTCAAGGAAACGTGCTGCATTTTGCAGGAGCCAACACCATGAAGGACATCGTGAAATACGTTTCGGTCGACAGGTTCTATCCAAGAATTCTCAAGGTTGAAAAGTCAATCGAGAAATGTGAAGAGCTTGACATCGACCCGTCACACATCATACCCATGACAGGGGCTGCAACAAAAGCGGAAAACATAGAACTGATTGAAAAGTACTCTGCAAAAGTAATCATCACCAAGGAAAGCGGAGAAATCGGCGGAGTAATTGAAAAAATAGAAGCTGCAAGCGATAAGGATGTTGCGGTTGTAATGATACAGCGGCCTAAAATCGAAATGTTAAAAAAATCAGACATCGTTAACGATTTAAAAGAGCTGTCAGAAAAAATAAAAAGTTTTTAAAAAAATAGATATATAAAAAACGCCGAGACTGGGATTTGAACCCAGGCGAGGGAAACCTCACAGGATTTCAAGTCCTGCGCCTTACCAGACTAGACTATCTCGGCATATGAAAAGGAATATTTAGAAGGATTCTAAATATTTATCCTTTAAGTTCAATTTCAATACTTACATTATCAGGAACGTTGACTTTCATAACTTGTCTCATTGCACGTTCATCAGCTCCAATACCGATTAAACGTTTGTGGATTCTGAGTTCCCATTTTTCCCAAGAAGCTTTACCTTCTCCATCTGGAGATTTTCTTGTTGGTACTACTAATTTTTTAGTAGGAAGTGGGATAGGACCGGACAAGTCAACACCAGTTCTTTCAGCAATTTTTTTGAGTTGATCACAAACATATGCTAATTTTTCTGGGTCGGTTCCAGTAAGCTTAATTCTTGCTTGATTCATTTATTATCCTCCAAAAAAACAAAAGAAAGAAAGTAAAAAATTACTTTCTAATTATTGTTTACAAACTTATTTTGCTGGGGTAACGTTAAGACATAAACCTGCAGCAACAGTTTGACCCATATCTCTGATAGCAAATCTACCCATTTGTGGGATTTCTTTTGCGTTTTCGAGACACATTGGTTTAGTAGGTTTAATTTTAACAATAGCTGCGTTACCGGTTTTTAAGAAGTCAGGGTTTTCTTCGTCAACAGCACCAGTAGCAGGGTTTAATTTTTTGGATAATTCTAAGAAAGTACATGCTACTTGAGAAGTGTGACAGTGGAATACAGGAGTGTATCCAACGGTAATTACACCAGGGTGTTGTAAAACAACAATTTGTGCGTCGAATTCTTTAGCAACAGTAGGTGCGTTGTCGGTGTGACCTGCAACGTCTCCTCTTCTGATATCGTTTTTACCTACACCTCTTACGTTGAATCCGATGTTGTCACCAGGTTCAGCAACTTCAAATTGTTCGTGGTGCATTTCGATAGATTTAACTTCTCCGGAAGCTCCAGCTGGTTCAAAGATAACGTTTTCACCTTTTTTCATTACACCAGTTTCAACTCTTCCTACAGGAACGGTTCCTACACCAGTAATGGAGTAAACGTCTTGAATAGGAATTCTTAAAGGTAAGTTGGTTGGTTTATCAGGAGCAGTTAAAGCGTCTAAAGCGTCAATTAAAGTAGGTCCTTTGTACCAGGAAGTGTTGGAAGATGCTTCAGTAATGTTGTCCCCTTGGAATGCAGATAATGGGATGAAAGGTACGTCAGCAGGGTTGAAACCTACGGTTTTGATTAAGTTTGATACTTCTTCTTTTAATTCGTTGTATTTGTCTTCGGAGTAATCAACTAAATCCATTTTGTTGATACCGATGATTAATTGGTTAATACCTAAAGTTTTGGATAAGAACACGTGTTCTTTGGTTTGAGGCATTACACCGTCGTCAGCTGCTACTACTAAAACACCAGCGTCTGCTTGGGAAGCACCAGTGATCATGTTTTTAACGAAGTCTCTGTGTCCTGGGCAGTCTACTACAGTGTAGTCGTATTTTTTAGTGGAGAATTTTTGGTGAGCTAAGTCAATAGTTACTCCTCTTTCTTGTTCTTCTTTAGTAGTGTCCATAATAAATCTGAATTTGTCTTCACCGGAAGCTAATTGTTGTTCATTGATGGTACCAGCTTTTACTAATAAGTTTCCAACTAAAGTGGATTTTCCGTGGTCAACGTGTCCAATAAATGCTAAGTTAAGATGTTCTTTTTCTTTTGCCATTGTATAACCTCTTTTCTAATAATTAACATTACTATTTAATAAGCTTAAATGTTAGCTTAATAAAATATATTATTTCTCAACATATAAAAAGATTTGTTTTTTTGATAATATTTTTGATAAAAATATAAAAAATT
>NZ_JAZQIJ010000035.1:0-8230 GCF_045541095.1 Methanobrevibacter sp. | reverse complement strand
ACACCATAAATTCTGATTGTATAGTGTTTTGTCATTTTTAGATTATATGTTTTAATCAATGTCATTCAGAAATCCTAAAAATATCACCTAAAACTTGAATGATTTTTTAATTTTTAACCAAAAAACAAAGTTTAATAATATAGTAAAATAAAATATATTAAAGATATAGGAATATATTTTTTTTATATGGTGATGTAATGGTAAAAATAGCTAAATTAGCTTTGGAAGATGGTACTGTTTTAAAAGGTGAATCATTCGGTTATGAAACCACCAAATTAGGAGAACTTGTATTTTCTACAGGTATGGGTGGTTACACTGAATCTTTGACCGACCCGTCTTTTAAAGGAGAAATTTTAATGTCCACTTACCCATTGGAAGGAAATCATGGTGTAAGTGAGAAATGGTATCAATCTGACAAGATTCAGGTTGAAGGTTTTGTTTGTCGTGAAGTCTGTCGTGAAGTATCCAACTTCGGACCTCAAAAAACATTGGATGAATTTTTAAAAGAGTTCAAGACTCCGGGAATCAGTGGAATTGACACCCGTGACTTGACTTTGAAGATCCGTGAAAAAGGTTCATTTAAAGCAGCTATCACAACAGAAGATATTGATGATGACAAACTGATTGAAATGGCAAAGTCCCAGCCAAGTATTGAGGATGTGGATGTTGTGCCATTGGTTTCCACAAAGGAAATTAAAATGTTCAATGAGGATGCAGATAAAAAAGTTGCTTTAATCGATTGCGGTGTTAAAAGAAATATTATTAACTCATTTTTGGAAAGGGATATTGGAGTAATTTTGTTCCCTTATGATACAGATTATAAAACAGTTTTAGATTACTCTCCAAACGGATTGATGATTACATCAGGTCCTGGAAACCCTGACAGGGTATCTGAAACTATTGAAACCATGAAAAAATTATCTAACAGATTGCCGATATTCGGAATCTGTATGGGTCAGCAGTTAATCGCTAAATCTTTCGGTGCAAGATCATACAAAATGAAATTCGGACACCGTGGTGAAAACCAGCCGGTAAAAGACTTGAACACCGGAAAAGTATTCATCACATCCCAAAACCACGGTTTTACTATCGACAAGGAATCCCTAAAGGAAACAGATTTAGTATTGACTCATATTAACTTAAATGATGGAACTCCTGAAGGTATTTCTCACAAAGAATTACCACTGTACTGTATCCAGTACCACCCTGAAGCGGGTCCTGGTCCAAACGATACAAGAAGCGCTTTTGATGAGTTTAGTCAAATGATGGATGATTATTAAATATTTTAGTGAGGATTACAAATGCCAGTTGATAAGGATATTAAAAAAGTATTGATTATTGGTTCTGGACCTATTCAAATCGGACAGGCTGCGGAGTTCGATTATTCAGGTTCACAAGCGTGCAAATCATTAAGAGAGGAAGGAATTGAAACAGTTTTAGTTAACAGTAATCCTGCAACAATTCAAACTGATATTGATATGGCTGATACTGTTTACACTGAACCATTGACTCCTGAAGTTGTTGCAAAAATTATTGAACAAGAGAATGTTGATGCTATTTTACCAACCATGGGTGGACAGACCGGATTGAATATTGCAACAGGCCTTGGGGATTTAGGATTACTTGAAGGAATTAAGGTTTTAGGTTCTGACGTTCAAACAATTAAGGATGTTGAAGACCGTGATTTGTTTGCTAATCTGATGGATGAAATCGGTGAGGAAATTCCAAAATGTCAGGCAGTTGAAAGCGTTGACGCTGCACTCGAAGCCGTAAAAGACATTGGATACCCTGTCATCGTAAGGCCGGCTTTCACATTAGGTGGAACCGGTGGGGGAATTGCCCACAACGAAGAGGAACTGATTGAGATTGCAAACCATGGGCTTGATATGAGTTTCATCAACCAGGTACTTATTGACGAATCAGTACTCGGTTGGAAAGAAATAGAATTTGAGGTAATGAGAGACAAGGAAGACACCTGTATCATCGTATGTACCATGGAAAACATCGATCCTATGGGTATCCACACAGGAGACAGTGTTGTAGTCGCCCCTATTCAAAACCTTTGTGATGAAACCATTCAGAAAATGCGTGATGCATCCATTAAAATCATCAGGGCTTTAGGAATCAGGGGAGGTTGTAACATCCAGTTTGCGCTAAACCCTGAAACCGATGAATACAAGGTTATTGAAGTAAACCCTCGTGTGTCAAGAAGTAGTGCTCTTGCATCCAAGGCAACAGGTTATCCGATTGCAAAAATATCATCTAAAATAGCATTGGGAATGACCTTGGATGAAATCAGAAACGACATCACCAAAGAGACTCCTGCTTCATTTGAACCGGCTATCGATTATGTCGTTATCAAAATCCCAAGATGGCCGTTTGACAAGTTCAAAGGAATCAGCCGTGAAGTAGGTGTTCAAATGAAAGCGACCGGAGAGGTAATGGCTATCGGAAGAACATTCGAAGAGGCATTCCAGAAAGCTTTAAGATCTCTTGACATGGGCTTTGACGGATTTGAATATGTGGACTACACTGAAGATGACTTGGCCGATCCGACTGACTTAATCTATTTCCAAATCTATTCAGCCATTAAAGATGGTATGGACATAGACAAAATCAGGGAACTGACAAATATTGATAATTTCTTCTTATATAAAATCAGAAATATCGTCAACTTTGAAAAGGATGTTACTGCTGAAAAACTTGATGATGAGGCATATCTCAGAAAAGCAAAACAGATGGGATTCTCCAACAAAAGGCTGGCTGATTTGTCCGGTCAGACTGAAGAATACATCAGAAACCTGCTTTCAAGATACAACATAAAACAATCTTACAAGATGGTAGATACATGTGCTGCTGAGTTTGAGGCAAAAACTCCATACTACTACAGCAGCTATGATGAAGGTAACGAACTGGTATCAACCACCAAGAAAAAAGTCGTTATTCTGGGCGCAGGTCCAATCAGAATCGGACAGGGTATTGAGTTTGACTACTGCTGTGTACATTCATCTTTGGCTTTAAAGGATGATGGAATTGAAACAATACTAATCAACAACAACCCTGAAACCGTAAGTACAGATTATGATATTTCAGACAAACTTTTTTTCGAACCGTTGACATTTGAAGACGTTATGGGAGTTATTGAGCAGGAAAAACCTGATGGCGTAATTGTGCAGTTCGGTGGACAGACATCCATTAATCTGGCCGTTCCTCTTGCAAATGCAGGTGTCAAGATTCTTGGAACTCCATACGAAAGTATCGACAGGGTAGAAGACAGAGAATTATTCGCTGAACTTTTAGAAAAATTACACATTCACCAGGCACCTTACGGAACTGCAAATTCATTTGAAGAAGCAAAAGAAATCGCAGAAAGAATTACATTCCCTGTACTTGTACGTCCGTCATATGTTATCGGTGGAAGGGCAATGGAAATTGTTTACGATACTCATGAGCTTGAAGAATATATGAAAGAGGCAGTTAAAGTGTCTCCGGACCACCCAATTCTTGTTGACAAATTCCTGGAAGATGCAATCGAGCTTGACGTTGATCTTTTATGTGACGGTGAAGACGTATTCATTGCAGGAATCATGGAACATATCGAAGAAGCTGGTGTTCACTCAGGAGATTCTGCATGTGTAATACCTCCTCAGACAATTCCGGAACATATGCTGGACACTATCCGTGAGCATTCAACCAAACTTGCTTTGGAATTGGACGTTAAAGGATTAATGAATATCCAATATGCCGTAAAACTTGATGAGGAAATGGTATATATCATTGAAGCTAACCCTCGTGCAAGTAGGACTGTTCCGTTTGTAAGTAAGGCCATCGGTGTGCCTCTTGCAAAAGTTGCAACCTGGATTATGGACGGAGCCAAATTGAAAGACTTCAATCTGACCAAAGAAATCAAGATAGATCATGTAGCTGTTAAAGAGTCAGTGTTCCCATTCCTGAAATTGCCTGAGTCCGATACTATATTGGGTCCTGAAATGAAATCAACAGGGGAAAGTATAGGTATTGATGAAAACTTCGGAATGGCATTCTATAAATCACAGCTTTCAGCTGGTATGGAATTGCCTAAAGAAGGTAAAATCTTCCTAACAGTTAAAGAGCAGGACAAAAAGAAAATCAGACCTATTGCTGAAAAGGCAGCTAACCTAGGATTTGAGGTTGCAGCTACTCAGGGAACCGGTGATGCAACTGGTCTTGAAGACATTGAAATAATCAAAAAAGTGTCACAGGGCTCACCAAATATTCGTGATGCAATCCTGAATAAGGAAATTGATTTGATTATTAACACTTCTGAAGGTAAACAATCTGCAAAAGACGGTTACATTATCAGAAGATTAGCTATTGAACTGGGTATACCTTATGTTACTACCTTAGCAGGGGCAAGAGCAGTATTGAATGCGATTGCAGCTGTGCAAAATAGTGAAATCAATGTTAAATCATTAAATGACTATGCTGATGGAGAATAATTATTCTCTATCCTTTTTTTAATTATTGTAGAGATATTCTTTTATATTAATACCACAGGACGGACAGTCTTCCTCGCCAATTTTCAATCTGCTTTTACATTTAGGACAGAAGTTCAATTGGACCTTATATTCTTTTGTTGGGTCAATGACAATATTGGTTTCAATTTTTTCGGTTACATGTGATTTCAAAACACTCATGTCCCAATTGTTGTCCATTAAAAGCTTTTTATAATAAAATGCTTCTGTCATTGTATCGTAATATCCTATGATGTCATCCATCCTTTTGATGAAAAAGCCTTTTACCTTGTGGTCAAAAAGGATTTCTCCTTCCCTTTCTTTTTTGTTGACTTTTGTTCCCTTGATTCTGCCTTTCGGTCTTTTTTCAGGAAAAGGAGGCAGTTCCATATTTTCATATTTGTTTTCCAGGTCACATTCGACAAGCAAATCATAATCAAAGTTACAGAAAAATAGTGCGTCTCTTTCATATAATGCATCAGATAATTTTCTAAACTCTCCATAATCCTTATTGTTATGCTTAACTCGGTAAACTTCACCAGTTTTCACAATGTTTCTGTAGAAATATCGTATTTCCTGAGAGTTAATAAAAATCATCTCCTAATTTTTTAAAAAGCGATTTTGGGTGGTTTTAAGTGTTGTATTTTTTAAAAATATTTTCTCCCAATTATTATAATATTATCTTTTTCGATTAAATAAAGTTAATGACAAATTTTATTAATAAAAAAAATTAGATTTTCCTTTAATGTTTACTATAACAAATGGAATTATACTTAAAGGTCACAATCTGGTTCCCACAAAGGAAAATATTGTCGTTGATGATGGAAAAATCATTGAAATGGGTAAAGATACATTGGAGGGAAAAATCATAGATGTCGATGGGGCTATAGTGTGCCCATCATTTATTAATGGCCATATTCATATCGGAGATTCGATAATTAAGGATGAAGGTTATGGCCTGTCATTAAGCGAAATGGTAAAGCCTCCGAATGGGGTTAAGCACAGGGCTTTAGCTGATGCCAGTGATGACGAGCTGATTTCTGCAATGGCCGATTCTATGTGGGATATGGTCAACTCCGGCACAACTCATTTTATTGACTATCGCGAAGGCGGAATCAGGGGTGTCAAACTTCTAAAAAAGGCAAGTGAAGGCATTCCAATCAAACCAATCATTCTGGGTCGTGACGATAGCTTTTATGGTGAAGATCCTGATTTAAGGCAGGTTAGAATAGCTATTCGTAAACTTCTTAAGGTTGCAGACGGAATTGCTCCAAGCGGATTTGGTGAAATTACTGATGACGTTGCAGGTTTAATCGTTGAGGAGTGCAGTAAACAGAATAAGATTTCCTCAATTCATGTGGCAGAATCAGAATCCAACCAGATAGAGTCTATTGAAAAATTCTCCAAAAGTGAAATCGAAAAGGGTGTTTCGAATAACTTTTCTCAGCTTGTTCATTTAACCAATCCCAAAAACAATGATTTGGAACTTGTTTCCAATTCCTCTTCCAATGTTGTCGTTTGTCCAAGAGCAAATGCCACACTGAATGTTGGGGTCTGCAGGCTAAATGAAATGTTGGCCATGGGTATCAAGCCGCTGCTCGGTACTGATAATGTGATGCTGAACTCTCCAAATATGCTTCGGGAACTTGAATTCACTTTAAAGTTAATGTCTGTTTATTATAAGGATTACCTTTCTCCATTAAAGTTGTTACAGATGGCAACAACCAATATAGGTTGTCATGATATAAATAATATTGTTCAAAAAACCCCCATAAATGAGGGTAATTGTGCAGAATTTGTAATTTTCAAATCTTTTTCTAAAAATCCTTATCTTAACATATGTAATCGCAGTGAAACGAAAAATATATTATATATAATCAACAAAAGATGTATAGTATAATATCATGGATATAAATCTATATATTATGGGAGATGTTAATGATGTATAAGAAAATCTTGGTCCCAACAGACGGGTCTGAATTTGCAAAGAAAGCTCAAAAACATGCATTGTTTTTAGCCAATGTTACTGGAGCTGAAATAATCGCTGTGAGTGTCACAGAAAACAATTTTGTTAACGGACTTCCATTGGATGATGAAGTATACCAGTTAAATCAAATCTTGAAAGAAAGATCAGAAGAGAACCTGGAAGAGTTTGATAAGTTAAATGAAAATGATTTAAAGATAACTCATGTAATTAAAGAAGGTTCTCCTGCTAAGTGCATATTGGAAGTGGCTAATGATGAAGATGTTGATTTAATCGTTATGGGTAGTTCAGGTAAATCCGGATTTGATAGATTTATAATGGGTAGTGTAGCAGATAAGGTTGTAAACTCGGCCAAATGCGCAGTACTTGTAATTCATTAAATATTATCATTTTATTTATTATTTGTTAAAGGTGTTTATATGTTAGTTAAAAGAACAATGTCTAAAAATGTTGTTAGTGTTTCCGTTCCAGGTAACCGTGAAAAAGTTTTAGACTTAATGAGAAAAGAAAACAAAGCAGTACTTCCTGTAGTTAAAGAAGATACTGATATTTTAGTAGGACTAGTAACTCGTTCTGATTTAATTAATAATCCTGATGAAGAACAAATTGCAATGTTGATGAGTAGAAATTTAGTTACTGTCGCCCCTGGTGACGATGTCGTTGATGCTGCTCGTAAAATGATTGAAAATAATGTTAGAAGAGTCCCTGTTGTAAATGATGATGGGGAATTGGTAGGTATTATAACCTCCTTCGATTTAGTATCAAAAGCATTAACTAAAATCCAAATCGACGATGCGGTTGAAAATTATATGATTACCACTGTCCCTACTACTTGGGAAAATACTCCATTGAATGTCGCTTTTGAATCCATGAACCAATTTGGTTTAAAATCCATTTTGGCATTAGATGATGAAGCTAAACTTTCCGGAATCTTAACTGAAACAGATTTCATATCAGAAATAGAAATTATTTCCGAAAGAAGTGAACACAGTTCCACTGTAGGAACTGAAGGAGACAAATGGTCCTGGGACAGTACTTCTGTTTTATACATTGAGAAAAATCATTTAAAATTCACTGATAAAGTAGTTAAAGATGTCGCAATTGGTAATGTTGAAGTTGCTAACTCCAAAACTAAAGTTTCAGACTGTGCTAAAAAAATGAAATCCTTAAACATTGAACAGATTCCGGTTATTGGTGTTGAAGGAGATTTAGTTGGTCTTGTAAGAGCTAGTGATTTAATTAAAGCATTAGTTAAAGAATAATTGTGATACGATGGCTGTTAGTCCAGTGTTGGTTATTAAAACAGATGATAGTGTAGTTGGTGTTCGTGCAAGATTATATGATGATTTTTCCGAACATAAAATTGTGCTAAACTCTGTTCTCACATACTGGTGGGCTAATAATATGCCTCCAGCCACCAAATTTTTAGAGCTGTTTGATTCAGTTATAAAACGTACAATCAATGAGATAATGCCTCATAAGATGTTGGATTTGAAATATGAGGTCAAAGCCAATCAGATTTTGGATAATGCCTCTGAAATTGAAATTAATTTAATTTCCGTTGTAGCTGATGATGTAGGTTTTAAAATTGATGGTGGATTGTTTTCTTTATCCGGAATCCGTAAGGTTGAAGAGGATTTTGAAAGTCAGGATATCTCAGTTACTTATGAACATTCAATTGAAACTCCAGACATTGTTTTGAAAAAGTATAAGGAAATGAAAAATTAAGTTTCATTTTCCATATTTTTTTCTT
>NZ_JAZQIJ010000034.1:0-16660 GCF_045541095.1 Methanobrevibacter sp. | reverse complement strand
AATTTGATGAAAAATAAAATAAAATTATAGGCTATTTGCTATTTTTTTGGATTTGTTATCATGTCAAAACAAAGTTTTAAAGATTTAAAAAATGAAATTGAACTTAAAAATGCTGAAATTGATGAGCTCACGATGGACCTTCAAAACAAGGTTGATGAGATTAACAAGTTGAAACTGTATTCCACCAAACTGAAATATGAAAAGAAAAATCTGGAAGATAAACTGGATACCAAAATCGACTATGACAAGGCACGGATGAAGGAACATGATGATTTGTCTGAAAAGCTAAGGGAAAAGGATTCAATCATTGAAGACAAACAGGACCAGGTAAAATATCTGAGATCTCTGATTGATGATTATAAAAACCAGATTAATTCAACCACTGAAAACCTTGAAATACAGTTGCGCAAAATATCCAAAACATATGAAGGTTTATTGGAACAGAAGGACATGATTATTCAAAAACAGGATGAACAAATAACAAATCTGATAAAATCTAATGAAGAAACAGTTAAGTCAAATAAAACAAATGTTATTAGTTTAAAATTGCAAAATGAAAAATATCAAGAGATTATTGACAAATTTACAAAAACTAATAAATAATTAATTACAAAGTTGATATTATGTTAAAGACAAATGTTTGTGGAGTAGAATTTCGAAATCCATTGATGTTGGCTGCAGGTATTATGGGAAGCAATGCCTCATCCATGAACTGGATTTTAAAATCAGGTGCTGGAGGAGTAGTTTCAAAGTCATTTTCTTTAAATCCCCATCCTGGTTATGTAAACCCGACAACTGTTGCAGTTGATGGGGGAATTATTAATGCAATTGGTCTTTCCAATCCTGGTGTTGATAATTTTAAAGAGGAATTAAAAAGAATCGAAAGGGACGGCAATGTCGTAATCGCATCTATTTACGGTGCAACCCCTGATGAGTTTTCAAGTCTTGTAAGTCAGGTTCAGGAATATGTTGACATGATTGAACTTAACATTTCATGCCCTCATGCTATGGACGGTTATGGTGCATCTATAGGCCAGGACTGTAATTTATCCCATACCATCGTTGCGGCGGCAAAAGATGCTGCTGAAGTTCCAATCATTGCAAAACTGACTCCAAACGTAACAGATATAACTGAAATTGCAAAAACATGTGAAGAAGCCGGAGCCGATGCCTTGTCTTTAATCAATACATTGGGTCCCGGAATGAAAATCAATATTGATGTTGCAAGACCGGTTTTGTCAAATAAATTTGGTGGAATGAGCGGTCGTGCTATCAAACCGATTGCCATAAGCAATGTTTATTCAGTTTATGAAGCTGTTGATGTTCCGCTGATTGGTGTTGGGGGAATATATACATTTGAGGATGCAGTAGAATTTATTTATGCAGGTGCAAGAGCGGTTCAAATCGGAACTGCCATCATGGATGAAGGTGTTGAGGTATTTGATAAAATCAACAGAGGATTGGAAAAATTCATGGCCGAAAAGGGCTTTTCATCCATAGATGAAATGGTAGGTCTTGCGCACAGGGAGTTGTAAAAATGATCAATGAACCGAAAATTGTAAAAATAACAGATATTGTCGATGAAACTCCTACTATAAAGACTTTTAAGTTTAATTGGGATATGGAATCATTGGGTCGACCGAATCCTGGTGAATTTTTGATGATTTGGAACTTCAAAAACGAAAAGCCAATGTCAATATCTCAAATCAATGATGGTGAAATGGCAATCAGTGTAAAAAATATTGGTGAGTTCACCTCCCAACTGCACGAACTGGAAGTTGGTGACCAGATTGGTGTAAGGGGAAGTTATGGAAACGGATTCAACAATTCATTTGAAGGCAAAAACATATTGGCTATCGGTGGTGGGGTCGGTATGGCTCCTATAAATGCTATAGCCAGTGATTTAATTCAAAAAGGAAATAATGTTGACGTGGTTGCTGCTGCAGTCAATAAGGATGAATTGCTGTTCGTTGATAGTCTGGAAAAATTGGGCGCAAATGTTCATCCGTGCACTGATGACGGAAGTTTTGGATTTAAAGGATTTGCAACAGATTGTACTGTTGATTTGCTTAAAGATTCAACTTATGATTATGCATTTGTCTGTGGTCCTGAGATAATGATGAAAGGAATATTTGATATTCTTGAAGATGCTTCAATACCTGCACAATATTCTCTTGAAAGATATATGAAATGCGCACTTGGAGTGTGTGGTCAGTGTTGTGTTGATGATGAAGGTTGGAGAATTTGCGTTGAAGGGCCGGTTTTTGAAAACGACAAAATAAAACAAATTTCCGAATTTGGAAAATACAGAAGGGACGCTTCTGGAGTAAAATATTAGATTTTAGGTGATAATATGGAAATTGACATTAAAGAGTATATTACTCCACCAGTATTGTTAGTTTTATTCCTGTTGATCATCTCTTTAATGTTTGTATTTCCGGTTTTGAACATGGTTATCCTGGGAGCTATTCTGGCTTATGGTATAAGGCCGGTTGCTTTCAAAATTCAATCAAAACTCAAATATTCTTCAATATCCATTCTACTTGCAATGGTGGTTGTTTTAATACCTCTGATACTGCTTGTAGCTTACATAATATTTGAGGTTTCAACTTTTGTAACATGGATTATGGCGAACAATTCCTATTCCGATATCAATGCGATTGTTTCTCAGCTTTCAATGTATTTGCCTTCCAGTTATATTGACGTAAACTCCATTAATTCCTACATAGAATCAGCTATAAACAATGTTGGAAGTTATATATTAAGTTATATAGTTAAATTCGTGAGCAAATTTGCAAACATTACTTTGGACTTGTTCATACTGGTCTGTTCTGTTTTCTATTTTGTACGTGACGGTGAAAACTGTTTAAATTTCATCAAATCATTCGTTCCTGACGAGTCAAAAGGATTTTTCGACAAGACTGTAAGATCAGTTGAAGACGTATTGAAAAGCATATTCTACGGTCACTTTTTAACTTCAGTCATAATAGGCATTTTTGCATGTATTGGTTATTCCCTTTTAGGATTTCCGCACGGAATATTTTTAGGTGTTCTGACAGGTATTCTGCAATTGATTCCGGTATTCGGCCCATGGCCAATATATTGGATTTTGTTTTTCATAGACCTTGCCACCGGAAATTATCCGAGGGCAGTTGTTGTCTTGCTGTTTGGATTCTTCCTGAGTACAATTGACATGTACATCAGACCAGCACTGTCAAGTCATTATGCAGATATTCATCCGCTTATTCTGCTTATCGGATTTTTATCAGGACCGTTGGTTTATGGAATTGTTGGTTTTATAGTCGGTCCGTTAATTTTGGGAATTACTTATGCTGTTTTAGACAGTTTCAGAAAAGAATATCTTCTTAAGGAGGAATAAAATGGAAATGAATGTTGTTATTTTGGACATAGATTATGTTACTTATGAAGATAAGCCGATAATCAGATTATTTTCAAAACATGGTGAAAGGAACATAGTTTTGATAGATGACACATTTGAACCTTATTTGTATGTCATTTCTGATGAGATAGATGCCTGTATCGAAGAGATAAATGATAATCTGGAAGTTGTAAATGTGGAAAAAATAATTAAAAAGGATTTCCAGATTGAAAACGAATTCATAAAGGTAACATTCAAACATCCTCAGGAGCTTGCTAAAAATAGGGACAAATTAAGGGATTTGGATACCGTAATTGATATAAGAGAATTTGACATTCCATTTTACAGAAGGTATCTCATGGACCGTGATGTAATTCCTATGACAGAAGTGGTGGCTATCGGGGATGAAATAGATTCATTTTTAACTCTTGATTCAAAAAAGCAGGATATCACCATAATCAAATTGACTGAAGATTTAAAACGTGTAAAAGAATATCCTCAAAATTTCAGAATTTTAAGTTTCGATTTGGAGGTGAGAAACCCCCACGGCATGCCGGATTCTGAAGAGGATGAAATCATCATGATCGGAGTCGCAAGCAACTTCGGAGTGAATCAGGTGATTTCCACAAAAACAAATTCTGATTCAAGGGATGATTTCGTAAATCAGGTGTCCAGTGAACGTGAAATGATTCAAGAATTTGTCAAAATAATTAAAGAGAATAATATTGATATCCTTGTCGGATACAATTCAGATAATTTTGATTTTCCATATCTTAAAGACCGTGCAAGGCTATTGGGTGTTGATTTGGATATTGCAATGGACGGTTCTGATGTCAAATACATTAGGAGAGGATATGCAAATGCAGCATCTTTAAAGGGTTTGATACATGTGGACTTGTATCTGGTTATGAGAAGATATATGACACTGGAGAGATATACTCTTGAAAGGGTTTATTATGAGCTGTTTGGTGAGGAAAAAATCGATGTTCCAGGTGAAAGAATTTGGGAATTCTGGGATAACGGCGGAGAGGAGCTGGACAATCTGTTTGATTATTCTTTGGATGATGTAATATCCACCTTGAAAATAGCCGAGCAAACATTACCTCTTAACTTGGAACTTACTCGTATTATTGGTCAGCCACTGTTTGACGTATCCCGTATGGCCACAGGTCAGCAGGCAGAATGGTTTTTGGTAAAACAGGCTTATTTTGATGATGAGGTTGTGCCGAACAAACAGGGTGCAAATTTCGCAAACCGTGCGAATGCTGAAGACAATGAAGGAGGTTATGTAAGGGAACCTGAAACAGGTCTTCATGAAAACCTTGTTCAATTTGACTTTAGAAGCCTATATCCAAGCATAATTATTTCTAAAAATATATCTCCGGATGTTATGGTTTTAGGGGATGTGGAAAACGAGGATGATTACAATATTTCTCCTGAACATGGTCTTAAATTTAAAAAGTCTCCACAAGGATTCATTCCATCCGTTATCGATAAAATTCTGCAGGAACGTTTCAGAATAAAACGTGAGATGAAAGCATCAGATGATCCTCATGAAAAGAAAGCATTGGATGTACAGCAGCAGGCTATTAAAAGACTTGCAAACACCATGTATGGTATTTATGGTTTCCCACGTTTCAGATGGTATTCATTTGAATGTGCAAAAGCAATTACATCATGGGGAAGACAGTATATTAAATCATCCATAAAAAAAGCAGAAGAATTCGGTTTTTATGCAATATATGCAGATACTGATGGTTTTTATGCGAAATATAAAAAAGAAAAAGAGTAAGAGAAAATTACTTTCTCTTTAAGTTTATTTTTTAATTACAATTTTTGATGTAGCAGACTTTGCTGTTACATATTTGTTTCCAGAAGTAATTACAACCTTGTGAGTTCCAACAGTTAAGGATTTTACATTGAGTTGTGCAATTCCTTTTGCATTAGTTTTAACAGTGTAAGTTTTGGTTTTTTTACCTGTGTAAACTTTGATTTTTACTTTAACTCCTTTAATTACTTTTTTGGTTTTTGTGTTTTTCACAGTAACTTTAAAGTAAGTGGATTTGCCTTTTTTGGCTGTTAATTTTGTAGGAGTTAATTTAGCTGGAGCTTTTTTAATTACAAATTTGGAAGTTTTTTGAGCAGCATTGAAGTTTTTGCTGTCTGCTTTTTTAACAACTACTTTATAGGTTCCTGGTTTGAAGGTATCAAGTGAAATTCTTAATTTACCGTCTAATCCGGTTTGTCCGTTGTAGTTGTAATATCTATTTTTGGAAATAAATATTTTGATATTAAGTTTAGCGCCATAAATCACTTTTTTATTTTTGCTATTGGTTAACTTAATAACAAAAGTTTTTCCTCCTTTGTAATAGGAAGTTACTTTTGGAGCAGCAATAGTTGCACTGGCTTTTTTAACAGTATATGATTTAGTTATTGAACCGCTAGCAGCATATCTTGAATCAGCAGTACTAACAACTATCTTATGAGCACCAACAGCCGCTGGAGCATAGTTTACAGTTACAATACCTTTATTGTTAGCTTGGTAAATGTATGATTCAGTTTTACTGCCTGTTTTAATCTGAACTAAAACGATTGCTCCAGGCACAACTTTTCCTGTAGCTTTGTTTGTTACTTTAATGGTTGCAGTATTTCCAGTATTGTAGTACATTGATGAAGGAACATTTACAGTTAATTTCACTGGTATTGCCACAATGGTAATTTTTCCATTCTCTTTTACATTATTGATGTTTTTGGTATCATTGTTGCTTACAGTAACATTGTATGTTCCACTGACTAACTGGCTTACGGAAATTTTACTTTGACCGTTTGAATCAGTTGCGAAATAATAGTCTTTACCACTGGTTTGTGGCATGTATAAATGAAGAATTATTCCTGAAACCGGTTCGCCACTTTTTACATTTGTAACATTGATGGTTACATTTTTTTTAGTGCCGTACTGTTCTTTAAAATCTTCAATAACAATTTTGATTGTAGCTTTTTCAATGGTTAAATTAGTTGATAATTTACTAGCTTTGACTGCACCATCGGTTGATAGTTCAACAGGGTGGTTTCCTACTTCAAGCGGATTCATGGTAAAAGTTGAGGATGATTGATCAAATTCATATAAATTTCTTGTTATGAATGTGACGATACCCTCATCATTGGTATTTGCACTAAATCCTGCTCTTATATTACCTGTAGTATATAATGACACTTTTCTATTCGCAAGTGTCTCGTTGTTATCCACATCAATCAATCTGAATGTGAAATTACCGTCCTGATATTCATTGACAGTATTCACAGCTTCAATTTTAGCATTGAAAATTCTATTTAAAGTAATATTTTTATTTGCTTTCTCTTCACCTTCAGTATAAACTAATGCAAGAGTTGCAGAAGTAATGTTGCTAGGTAAAGGATAATCAAATATCAATTTTCCGTCCTTATATGCCACACTTAAAGGAATTGAAGTTGTATTGTTTCCCTCTTTATATGATAATTTGGCATTGAAGTCTCCAGTAACATCCTTTTTATTCACACCATCTGTAATATTTAATGGAATGACTCCTTTTGAGGTACTGTTGATGTTAACTGAATTAGGAGCTTGAATTGTATAATTTCCAAATATTGATAATAATACTTTTGTGGATGATGAGTTGTACACATCATTTCCTAAATATTTGATAGTTAAACTGTGATTACCTACGGCTAATTTATCGGTAATAGTTAACTGTGTATTATTATAACTAAATTTGAGTGAGGTATTTCCTTCACTGACTGTTAAATTCTTGTCTGTAACATCTATTACAGAATCATTTGCTTTCACTTCAACTGAAATTGTTTTATTTTCTGTGTCTCTTATTATTTTGTCCTGAGACTCAATTTCAGTGTTAATCTTTTGTGTTGTGTCATCTGCTGATCTTTCATTTGAAAGGATAGCGTCAGATCCGCTATTTACCACCCCAATAGTATCATCTGATGAGATGTCACTAGCACAAACAGATCCTATACTTATTAACAGAAATATTGCCATTGCTGCCAATAAGATGTAAGAGTTTTTAAGTTTCATAACTTTTTATCCTCCTTTTTGAAAGAAAATCATATTTCATAAAAATTTTTAAGATTTTCAGTACTATTAATTTATGAATCTTTTACATTTAAATCTTTGCGATAAATATATAAATAAAAAATATTTCAATCATTTAAACAAAAATTAATTATCAAAGTATAATAAAAAAAGATTGTGAAGAATAATATTATTCTTCTATGTAGGAATCCAAGTCGATTTCTAAATCATCACAGATTCCTTTTAATTGTTCATATAATTTTGCATCGATTGCAACACCGTTTTCTTCAGCTTCAGCAATTCTTTTAACTTCCAAATCCCCTGGAATTGCCACAGTTTCACCGGTAGCTCTGATTTGGGAAACGAAGTCTTCAGTATTTTTGACAAATTCTCCGAAGTCTCCAAATTTGGAAGGGTCAATAACGACATATAAATCACCTTTAGTACAGTCTTTGGTAGGTGATGCAGTACCTGTAACTCCATGACCGTATCCTGCCTGTACCAATGGACCTGTTAAAATTTCAATCAATGCTGCAAGTGCATATCCTTTAAATCCGCCAAACGGCAAAATTGATCCTTCAAGAGCTGCTTCAGGGTCATTAGTAGGTTTTCCGTCTTTATCCAATGCCCATCCGTCAGGCAAATCAAGTCCTTTTCTTTTGGATTCGATGATTTTTCCACGTGCGGTTACTGAAGTTGCCATATCTACGGTAATGTAAGTTTCAGATGGAATACCTAAAGCAATAGGATTGGTTCCAATCAATGCCTCTTTTCCACCTAATGGAGCTATGGCAGGGTCGGTATTGGCAAGAACAAGTCCTATACAGTTTTGTCTTAATGCCAAATCAGAGTAAAATCCTGTAACTCCAAAATGGTTGGAATTGTGCACTCCAACACATCCGATACCTACTTCTTTAGCTTTTTTGATAGCTATTTGCATAGCCTTATAAGAAACAGCTTGACCAAATCCGCTGTTACCGTTGATTAATGCAATAGCTGGAGTTTCTTTTTCTATAGTTATATTATCTTCTAAGTTTATTGTTCCTGATTTTATACCAATTAAGTATTGTGGGAATCTACCAAGACCATGAGAAGTAAATCCTTTTAAGTCCGCATCAATTGTAGCTTCAGCTACCAATTCCTGGTCTTCTTCACTAGCCCCCAATTTTTTCAATATTTCTTTTACAAGAGCTATTTCATTATCTTTCATTATCTTCATTTAATTCGCACCTCAACTTATTTAATCAGTATTCAATTTCAGATCCCTCGAAAGCTTTAACAGTGATTTTTTCATCATCTGTTACTTTACCGATAATTTGGCAATTACAGTATTCTTTCAAAGTTTTCATAATTTTTTCAGCTTCATTTTCGTCACAAATTACAACAAAACCGACACCCATATTGAAAACTTTATACATTTCCTTGATGTCAACGTTCTGTTCGTAAATTAGTTTGAATATCTCTGGAACTTCCGGGAGGTCGGTTATATCATATCCCACACCTTTTTTCAAACGTCTAAGATTTGTAAATCCTCCTCCTGTAATGTGGGCAAGTCCATTGATATTGTATTCTTTTTCAAATAATGCTACAATAGGTTTAACATATAATTCTGTTGGCCTAATTAGTTCTTCACCAATGGTTGTATCTCCATTAGGCATTTTATCGTCAACAGTAAATCCTGCATCATCAAACAATGCTTTTCTAGCCAGGCTGTAACCGTTAGAGTGTATACCGTTACTTTCTATACCTATTAAAACATTTCCAGGTTCGATATTTTCACCGGTGATTATCTTATCGATATCTACAAATCCGATACCGGTTCCTGCTAAATCAAAATCTTTTATGATTCCTGGAAGTGATGCGGTTTCACCACCTATGATTGCAATTTTGGATTCAACAGCACCTTTTACAAGGCCTTCTGCAATTTCGGAAGCCCTTTCCGGGTCAGGCTTTTCAACGGCAAGGTAATCGACCAATGCTATTGGCTCTGCTCCAACGCAGAGAATATCATTTACAACCATAGCAATACAATCAATACCTACGGTGTCGTATTTATTCATCATTTCTGCAATCAGGATTTTACTTCCTACTCCGTCAGTACTCATTGCAATGGCTTTGTCGCCTAATTTTACTAAAGCAGCGTAATGGCCGCTGTCTGTAATAATGTCTCTATATGATAATGTTGATTTAAGTTTATCGGCTAGTTTTGATACAGTGACTGCTTCTAAATCAATATCAACACCAGATTCTGAATATGTAACCATGTAAACACCTATTATTTGAATAAAAATAAAATAAATTAATGTTGTATAATTTTACAACATTTTTATAGATATACTTTGTTTTAAATAGTATTTATATTTATTAATGTATCCTGACACAGTCCAAATTAATTGGAGTTTTGGTTTCAATCTTATAACTTCTATGTATTGATGAAGCCAGGTCCACAGTCTTGTATGGATCTCCGTGGCAGGTAATGACTTTTTCAGGTCTAGGATTAAGTCTTTTAACATATTCCATTAATTGTCTTCTGTTAGAGTGTCCACTGAATCCGTTAATGGTTTTTACTTCCATTTTTACACAGAACTGTCTGGTTCTGCCGTCATCATCTTCGAGAGGAATTTCTTTCCAACCTTTCTGGACTCTTCTACCCATTGATCCTTCAGACTGATATCCTACAAAGATTAATGTATTTCTTTCATCTTCACATAACCATTTGAAGTATTCGACTGAGTTTCCTCCGGTCAACATTCCGGATGTTGACAGGATGATTGCAGGGTCTCTACTTTCAACAATCTCTTTTCTTTGTTCGTAATTTTGAACTTTTTCAAACATTTCAGAAACAAACGGATTTCTTCCCATGTGGAAAATTTGGTCTCTTAAGTCTTTGCTTAAGTATTCTGGTCTTGCTGTGTGAATTGCAGTAGCTTCCCAAATCATTCCGTCAATGTAGATTGGAACTTCTTCAATTAATCCGTGTCTCATGTATTCTTCAAGCACTACCATAAGTTCCTGTGCTCTTCCAACTGCAAATACCGGAACCAATACTTTTCCGCCACGTTTTAAAGTTCTGTAGATGGTTTTCATCATTTCTTTTTCTGCATTGTTCCTTGAAGGTTGAACGTCTTCTCTTCCACCATATGTACTTTCCATAATGACGGTTTCAGCACGTGGGAATCTGATTGTTGCAGGTTCAAGCAGTCTTGATGGTTCATATTTGAAATCTCCGGTATATACCAGGTTATGTGCTCCGTCACCAATGTGCATGTGGGAGATTGCGGAACCGAGAATGTGTCCTGCATTGTGTAATGTCAATCTGATGTCTGGAGAGATGTCTGTAACTTCTCCATAATCTAAGGTAATTGTATTTTTTATCGCTTGTTTGACATGTTTTGATGTGAACGGTAAAGGATTACCTTCCCTGTGTGCAATATCCAAATGGTCGAATTGCAGTAAGGTAGTCAAGTCTCTTGTTGGGGTTGTACAATAAACCGGACCTTCATATCCGTAATGGTAAAGATATGGTACAAATCCACAGTGATCTAAGTGAGCATGAGAAATAATAACTGCATCCAATTCTTCAATTGAAAATTCAGGTGCATTGAGATATGGAAATGCATTTTTATTGTCTGATGCTGCAACATTAACTCCACAATCCAATAGGACTCTACTGTTTGGAGTTTGCAAAAGCATTGAAGAGCGTCCAACTTCTTTAAATCCTCCCATGGAAGTTACTCTTGCCCAGTCGTTAGGGTATTTACTTCCCTGGTGAATCTGACGTCCAAGACGTTGCAACATTTTTTTCCTATCTTTGCTGCTGTTTTTGTGTATAGTTCTGATTTTTCCAATAATGTCTGAACTGATTGGGGGAGTACGTAAAATTTTTGGTGCCCATCCTGTATTTTTAACAATAGTTCTGGAAGTCACACCATATTTTCCGATAACAAGTCCTGGTTTTTTGGCTGTAATTACAACTTCACAGGTAACTGTATCAAAGTAAATATCAGTAATTTCCGCTCCTTCAGGAACTATTTCATGAATTTTATTAATTGTTGGCTCAGGTTCAAGTAATGCACTTTTGTCTGATCTAATAATGATTCTTTTTCTCAATTCTTTTGCAAGTGATCTGATTAAATCACCGTTTTCTGTAATGATTTCTGGATTTTTGGTATAAACCACCACTTCAGGTCCTTCAAATTCCACTTTTGAAACTTGAATTTCATCAGGCAGTTTTTGCAAAATTTCCTTTTTAATATTCTCTAAAATGTCTGAAGTCATATAATCCCTTCAAAAAAAGTTATGTGTATTATTATAGTTTATGAAAAGCATCTGCTATAATTAGTAAAATTTCATAAACTATCTACACAGGTTATATAAAAAAATAGTTAGTTATGAAAAATTAGTCTTGCATTTATATCTTATCCAAAATTTCTTTAATTTTTTCATTATCTAACATTTCAAAACCGTTTTTATCAACTTTAGCGACTAAATATCCGTTCCCGGAATATGTGTCACGTTCTGCTGCGGCTCTGATAGCTCTTATGGCTATTTCAATTCCTTCATCAGTTGTCAAATCATCTCTAAATCTGTCTTCAAGAACACCGTATGCAACGATGGATCCTGAACCTGTGGAAATGTATGTGTCTTCAATCATACCTCCTGCAGGGTCTAAAGAATATAAAGATGGTTTGTCTCCGTCCATTCCACCAAGTAATGTTTGAACATACATTGGTCCTGAACGTAAAATGTTTGCTGTAAGTGATGCTGCTGCTTTAACACTTATGGAGTCATTGTTTCTCATTTGGTATAATGATACTTCTGCTTCAATGACTTTCATTAAGCTTTGCGCATCTCCAACAGAACCAGCTATGGTTGTTACAATATGATCGTCAATTTTAAATATTTTTTCTGCGACTTTGTGAGCTACTAGATTTCCCATACTAGCTCTTCTTTCGCTTGCAAATACAACTCCGTCTTTACAAGTTATTCCGACGGTTGTTGTACCTTCTAATATTTTATCATCCATTTAAAACACCTCATATAAGTATTCAAAATATCTAATTTCAACTACTTCAATAGGTAATATATTAAAACTCAAACTAATATTGCTATTAGTTTTTATTTAAAATCAGAATCAATAATTAGTATAAACTAACAATATTAATATTATCCATTTGCATATATAAACTTTTCTTTAATGGTGAGATGATGAAATATAAAAAAATAGGAGATGTGCTGATTTTAGATAAGGGTTACTCAAATGATGATTTTGAAGAACTGTCCAGAAAACATAATGTAAAAACAATAATGAAAATAGACCATATTCAGGGAACTAAAAGGGAGCCGGTTTTTAAGGTTCTTTATGGAAGTGAAACAGAAACAATCAATAAAGAAAATGGATGTCTCTTCAAATTGGATTTGGCCAAAGTGATGTGGTCTAAAGGAAACAACAATGAACGTTTAAGAGTGGCCAAATTAGTTGGTGGTGATGAAACGGTCATTGATATGTTTGCTGGAATAGGTTATTTTTCAATTCCAATTGCTGTTCACTCCAAAGCCCGGGAGATTTTTTCAATTGAAATAAATCCCAATTCTTACCATTATCTGTGTGAAAATATCAAATTGAATAAAGTGAAAAACATAACTCCTATTTTGGGGGACTGCATGGTTGAAACTCCCAAATTCAAAGCAGATAGAATTATTATGGGATATGTAAAAACAACTCATCATTATCTCAAAGTGGCCATTGACAGTCTAAATGAAGGCGGCATAATACACTATCATGAGACAGTTCCAGAAAAGTTAATTGATACCCGTCCAATCGAAAGAATCAAGGATCAGGCAGGCAATCGTGATGTGGAAATATTAAGTGTAAATAAAATAAAGAAATATTCTCCAGGCGTTTGGCATGTGGTCATTGATGCAAGGATATTTTAGAGATCTGATTTAGTACTTCATCACTTAACCAGTCATTGTTGATGTATTTTTCATAAACGCATAACCTTTCGATTAATTCAAATCCTTCATCTTCGGTTATCTTTTTCAACTCATCAATGCCCGGCCATGGGGATGTGATGTTAACATAGTCTGGGCTTACAGGCGATACTCCACCCCAATCATCAGCACCACACAATAAAAATATCTGAGCGGTGTCTCTATTTAAATTAGGAGGCACCTGGATGCTCACATCGCTGTCCTTAAACAGCATAGTGCCTGCGATTACGGTACGAATCATATCTAAAAAGCTAGGTTCTGGCCAATCTTCCATTTCAATTCCAGGTATTGGTGTGAAATTTTGAATGATGACTTCCTGGATATGGCCATATTTGTCATAAATGTCCTTTATGGTCATTAGTGAATCGGCTATTTCCTCTTTAGTTTCACCAATTCCAATGAGTATTCCTGTTGTATATGGAATTTTGAGTTTTCCTGCATTTTCAATAGTTTCAATTCTCAAATCAGGATTTTTTCCAGGACTTTTATTGTGAGCAGGAAGTTCAAGCAATCGTTTTGAAGAACTTTCAAGCATCAACCCCATAGAAGCATTTACATCTCTTAGTTTTTTCAAGTCCTCAAAACTGAAGTTTCCTCCATTGGTGTGAGGTAAAAGACTTGTTTCGTTTAATGTCATTTTGCAGATGTCATAGACGTAATCGCTCATTTTTGAATATCCATATTCTTTTAATTTTAAACGAACAATTTCTTCTTCATCTGCATCTTCACCGAATGTAAATAAAGCTTCTTTACAACCATACTTTTCAGCTTCTTTTAAATCAGCTAAAATCTCTTCTTTGGTTTTAAGAATTATTGCTTTAGGATCACTTGGATCTTTTTTAAAATTGCAGTATCCACAATCATTTCTACATATTTCGGTCAATGGTATGAATACATTTTTAGAATAAGTAATTAGATTATTCTCCCTATACTTTTCAGTTTCAGCAGCAAATTTCATAATTTCGCTGCCTCGTGAATTCAGTATCTGGAGAATATCATCTTTAGTTATTGGTTTCATTGTTTATTATCTTCTGATACGGTAACTTCCACATAAAGTGGGGGGATTTCGTTTTTATCTTCCCAAATTGCAATTACAACATCAAAGTTCGGAAGTTTAAATATCTTATATTCGACTACAAGGCCCATTGATTCTAAATCCTCTTTAACTCTCATGAAACCTCTGCTGTCTACAGAATTTGTAATAATGTCGCTTTTTTGGATATTTTTATCTCCCTCTTTTAAGATTTCATCTAATTTGTCAGAATTGGCATCTAACTCTTTTCCACCGAGGATTTCACCAATTTCACTGAGTTTTACTGACATTTCATCAAGAGGAATTACTTTTCTTGAACGTCCTCTAACTATTAGTATTCTTTCATTATCGATTGCAGGTCTTGAACCTTTAAATGCATCAAAAAATCCCATTACCTGACCTGCAATTTCATAAGTTTTTTTCATTAAATCAGGTCCTATTCAATATTTAATTCTTCTTTAAGTTCGCCCATTGTGGTTACTTTTTCTGCAAATGCATTGTGTCTGTGAATACTTTCATGGTTCTCTTGACGTGATGTGATTAATGTGTCGTCAGGGAAGTTGGAATATTTTTTAGCTATGCTTTCCATCATATTTCTGACACAATCTTCAACAAATACAGGTTTTCTGTGTGCATTCATTACAGTTGCATTTTCATCAGGTCTTTTCAGCAATTCACATACAGGGGAACTCATTGAATTTTCAATAATTTCAATGATGTCTTCCGCTTTAACAACCTTGTTTTCAGGAACTTCGATCAGTAATGTTCCAACTCCTCTTTGGTTGTGTGAAGCAAAAGTAACAGTATCTAACACTTTCTGTGTAGTTTCTTCATCCAGGAATTCTAATAATTTCATTTTATCAGATTCTCTTACGGATTCTTGTGCACATGGGCAAACAGTCATTCCAATGACTTCTGCACCAATACTTTTTCTGATGCTAACTTCTCCGTTTTCATCCCTAATACCAACAGCTTTGGCTTTTAGGTTTGCCATTTCCTGGGTTTTGTTTTTAGTCACTGGGGACTCTTTCATAAACATAAAATCAGTTGTCATAGATATTTCAACACGTTTTGCATATTCGTGCTTAATCATCATACACCTTACGATTTCAGCACATAATGATTCAACATCTATTGTGGATCCTTTTGCAACAGTTTCTAGAACTTCACTAATTGCTTCAGGATTTCTGGACATGTGTACACCTTTTTGATCATTTGGCAAGTCGACAAATGCATCAAATGTAGGTAGTAATATTATAGGTCTTTTATTCACTCTTTCTAATTGTAATAGCTTTTTAACTCCAGTCACACCTACTCTTGTAAGTTTAATAGGTATGCTTGGGGTGTCATCTTGTGTGTCGGGTAAACATATAGCCAATTTAATTACCTCGAAATTTTTAATTAAACATTATATATTTATAATGTCTTTTTATTTATATATTTAGATTATTTCAAGGATTTTGTTTGTTTTATTTGACATTTGAAAGCCATTTATTTTTTATTTGTTTATTCGAAAAATTAGATATTTTTTAATGGTTTATTCAAAATTTGATAAAAAAAGTTTAAAAGCAGTATTAAATACTGCATTTTAATATATGTTTATAAGATGTTGGAAGATCCCATGTCTTCTTTGATAACATCTAATACGGTTTGAGTATAGGTTCTTTCTATAATTGGGTCTTTTAATAATTCCTTAATAAATGCGTTCAATTCGTTTGTATTTCTGAATTTAGCAATTAGGAAAGCATCGTATTCTCCGGTCACATCGTAGATTCCTACAACGTTTTTGTTGAAGAATGTTTTTTCTTCCCAATTTTTGAGTTTTCCGCCTTTTACTCGTACTCCGATGATTGTAGTCAATACGAATCCTAATTTCTCATGGTCAATAACTGGTGAAAACTTTTTAATTACTCCAGATTTGACCATTTTGTCAATACGGTTGTGTACTGTACCAACAGATACATCTAAACTACGAGATATTTGCCTATAAGATGTTCTAACATCTTCATTGATGATTTTAAGGATGTTAATATCTGTGTCGTCAAGTTTAATAACGTTATCTTTAGTTTTTACCATGATTTCTCCACCTTTATAAAATTGTTAATTATTTATTTAATTAATTTATAACTTAACAAATATAAATATACATAATTGTTTTATAATATTTAAAAGTTTGTATATTTAATTAAAT
>NZ_JAZQIJ010000033.1:0-5702 GCF_045541095.1 Methanobrevibacter sp. | reverse complement strand
TATATATTTAAATTAAATTTATAAAAGTATTCTACATTTCAAAAATATTATATGAAAAAAATTCAAAAGACAATATTGTGTATATGCGCTGAAATTGACTTTGAATTATCAGAAAATAGAAACATTAAACAAAGACCTGTACTCAAAAACAATGACTAAACTAGAAATAACAATGAATAACCGTGATAAGAACTGACCTTTTAAAAGATATGGAAGTGTAAAAAATGTCAAGAATGTCAAAAATCGTGGAAAGCGCTCTAGATAAAAGACATCGAGAATATGTTGACGATGCAGATAAGGCAAATGAACATATGCAGGAACGTGCTTTAGAAGAAGACGAATATTACAAAATACCTAAAAGGATATACCGCACAAAAGTTGAAAGCAAAGATATGTTCGGATGCCAAATGGTTGTCTTTAACGATATAGAAGATGCAGAACGTTTAATCATATATATTCATGGCGGAATATATGTAAATGAGATTAGACTTCCCCACATCACTTTTTGCGACAAACTTGCAAAAAAAGTCAATGCATGCGTATTTGCTCCAATTTATCCTCTTGCTCCAAATCATACCTATGAGGAAACCTATGAAATCGTTGGAAAGATATATGATTATCTTTTAACAATGAACAAACCTATTATAATCATGGGAGATTCCGCCGGAGGAGGATTTTCAGCAGCATTCTGTGAACATCTTGCAGTTAAAAATCTGCCACAGCCAAAGAACCTGATTTTAATATCTCCTTGGGTAGATGTGTCAATGTCAGGGGTTTACGATGATGTTGAATTTGATCCTATGCTTGGAGTGGACGGTTTGCGTGAAATGGGTGAAACCTGGGCAGGAGATTTGGATGCTAAAGACTATAAGGTAAGCCCATTATTCGGAGAAGTGAGCAAACTTCCAAAAACAACACTGTTTGTCGGAACCCATGAAATATTTTATTCCGATGTTGTTAAATTTTATGAAAAATTAAAGAGCAACGGCATTGAGGCCGAATTGATTGTTGGTGAGGAAATGACTCATGTTTATCCGGTTTATCCTTTAGTTCCAGAGTCAAAGGAAGCATTCAATAAAATTGTAGAAATATTATTGGACAAACAGTGATATCTTATTATGTGCAGTCCAATGCACATAATGCTTAATCACTATCTTCAATCAAACAAATACTTTCCTTTTTCCAGTAACAGTTATTGCAAGTCTTACATTCAGATTTACCATGGCCATCCATTTTCCATTGAGTTAGAAATGCAGGGTCTTTTACAAACGGCCTTTGCATAGAAATGAAATCAATATCAGTATTATTCAGCAATTCCGTAATCTTATCCATGTCTGACCTTCCGCCGCCTAAAACAACAGGAATGGAAACACTCTTTGCAACTTTGTCTGCAAAGCCTACCAGCATATCCTGATTTGACTGGCCTTTTCTGAAGTATTGCGGAGATAAGAATCTTGTAATCTGTAAACTGTCTGCACCGTTTTCAGCAAGTATCTTGCAGATTTCAAGTGAATCCTCTTCATCCTGATACAAATTAACTTTACAGTGCACATGCAAATTTGTTGTTTTTTTAATTAGTTTGATTATTTCCAATACCATCCTCACACGATTGTAGGTATTTCCACCATAATCATCGTTGCGGGTATTTTCAAAAGGATCCATGACCCTTGACAAATAAAAATTATTTCCTATGCATAGTTCAACCCCGTCAAAACCTGCAAACATTATCTTTTTGGCTGCAACTACATAATCGGCCTGAATTGTCCTGATGTCTTCCAATGTCAAGTCATTGACTTCCATCATCTGTTTGCCGTTTACGTTGCAGTTGACAAAACCAATTTGGGCAAGAATTGGAGTATTGTTTTCATGAGCTATACTTGTAATTTCTTTAAAATCCTTTATAAAAGATGGTGCATCAATATAGTCAGTATAATCGCTGAATCTGTCATGACTATACATTGAAATCAGCTCAGAGACTATTACGCCCACATTATTTTTTGCCAGTTTTTCATATCTGTCAAATACGTCCTGTGACAGATTTTTACCGGAATCATTTTGAGATTCCCACAGACCGTTTCTAATTATACGGCCGGAAACATCAAGATGACCGAATTTAGTTTTATCAAATATTGTTTTCATGAAAAATAATTAGTGACAAATAGTATAAAAAGAAATAAGTAATTATTAAATTACCTAACGTCATAAATTTCCCGATATTCTACCAAAAGTTCCTCAACTTCCATATCGTCGTAATTGGTATAATTCAGTTCCTCAAAATAATACTCGGTGATTTCATACAGTATCTTATTGGCTCTAAGGCCTTTGGGAGTTAAGGCATATTCTGTCCTGTTGTGAAGTTCATCAACAACTGTTTTTGTGATTAAATCCTGTTCTTCCATATACTTTAAAGTCTGAGCCAATACATGGTTGCTGATTGTTGGATTTGCCTGTTTGAACTCATTGAAATGTGTCATTCCCCGAAATATATTTGACATGATGCAAAAAATCCATTTTCTGTTAAACAAATCCAAAGTGTTTCCAATCGGACATACATTGTTGTTAATCATATTATCTCCAAGTAATTACGTAATTACTTACTTATTTATTAGTTAAATCTTTTAAATATTTCTTTGGAGGAATAATTATGAAGATTACATACTGGAGTGACTTTGCCTGCCCGTACTGCTACATTGGAAATACCAGACTAAAAAGGGCAATTGACGATTTAAATCTTGATGTTGAATTTGATATTCGCGCTTTTGAACTTGATCAAAACGCACCTGAAAATGTCCAGTCCACTACTGTTGAGAGATTTTCAAAAAAATATGGACTATCCCTTGAAGACGCCAAAAGACAGGTTGCACAAATTTCAGGACTCGGCCACGATGAAGGCATTGATTTCAAATATGAAACCACACTTTATACCAACACCCGTGATGCCCACAGGCTGATGAAATTAGCTCAAAGCAAATATCATGACAAAGTGGAAAAGTTATCCGAATCATTATTTGATGCTTATTTTGTTGAAAATCTAAAACTGGCCGATAAGGACGTGCTGCTTAAAATAGCTTCAGATGCTGAATTAGATGAGAATGATGTCAAAGATGTTTTAAATAGTAATTTATACAACAGTGAAGTTGAAAATGATGAAAATATTGCATTATCTGTCGGAATTCATGCAGTTCCGTTTTATTTGTTTGACAACAAATACTCCATTCCCGGAGCCTTATCCTATGATGACTTTAAAAAGGTCTTAACACAGATTATTGCTGAAAATGAAGTTGACGATGATAAAAAGGCCGACAGCTGTTCCAACGGAGCATGTAAAATATGAAACTAAAATGGCTAGGTCATTCGGCATTTGAACTGACTTCAAAAAGAGGATTGAATATTTTAATTGATCCTTTCATTCAGGCAAATCCTGCATGTCCGCTTAAACCAAGTGATTTGCATCCAGACATAATTTGCATCACCCACGGCCATGCAGACCACTTCGGCGATGTTGTTGAAATAGCCAGAAATAATCCAAATTTAATTGTTATAACAAACTATGAAATATCCATCTATCTTCAAAGAAAAGGAGTAAACGCTATAGGAATCAACTATGGAGCATCCGTAAGATTTGAAGATGTTGAAATCAGAATGCTTGAAGCAAAACACTCATCAACATTTGACTTTGAAATCGACACAAAATATGCGGGAAATCCAGGGAGCTTTTTATTCGAATTCGACGATGATTTAAAAGTCTTTCATGCAGGAGATACAGGGCTTTTCTCCGACATGAAATTTGTAATAGGAGAAGTCTACAAACCAGATATTGCAATATTGCCTATTGGAAACATATTTACAATGGATATAAAAGAAGCATCAATAGCAGCTAGCTGGATTAATTCCGAATTTGTTATTCCAATGCATTACAATACATTTCCTTCAATTGCTCAAAATCCAAAGGAATTCGAAAATCTTGTTACAAACTGCAAAACAGTAATTCCGAATGTCTTAGAAACAATCGAATTTTGAAACTCTCCAGCTTGAAGAAACCTGAGAGGTTCAAAAAATCCAGACTCAAAACTAATAAAAACTGTTCGTATAAAACGTATGATAAAGTTGTCATACGTACAGATTTCAAGCACTAATAACTCTGATACAAAATTTTTTTTGGTAATAATAAAATTTTTGGAAGACAATAACCAGCATTGGTAAATGTAATGAAATGTGTGTTTTGCGCATTATAATGGGATTTGCATTACATAATGTGATGTGTGTTTTGCGCATTATAATGGGATTTGCATTATAATGGAATTTCCATTACATTTATATAAACTGTTTCCAAACATATTAAACGAAGGTGCAATTATGTCAAGCTTACCATTGGGAAACGATAATGATTTAGATGATACACAGTTCTATAATAGAGTTGAAGAAATTTCATTCATATCTGACAACTTAGAACTAACTGAAAAGGGATCAACTCCAACAATACTGCTTACAGGAATTAGAGGCGTGGGCAAAACTGCAATGATGAAAAAACTAAAAAAGGATTTCAAAGAGGATTATGTGGTTGTCTACATGGATCTGGCGGGGATGGACAAATTCAAAGAGGATGACAAATTAACTCGTTTCTGTTTCATGAGATTATTCTACGAGTGCATCATAAAGGCCTGCAGAGAGTCAAATATCATAACTATCGATGCGCAGATTTTAAAATATTTCAAAACACGCAATTTTAAACTTGATAGATTAGAATCCATTGACAAGATTCCACTTCCCATTCTTAAATCAGATGAAGATTATGCAAAATTCACTACTTTCGTGATGGATCTGCCTCAGCAAATATATGATAACTGCAAAGACAACATCAGTGGTGTTTTAATATTCATTGACGAATTTCAATTGCTAAAACAGCTTGATGAGAATGTCAATGATTTCTTATGGTATATCAGAAGCATCATCCAATCACAAAAGAATATTGGCTACATATTTTCCGGAAGCATGAGCGTCAAGGACGAATTGATTGCAAATATTGCAGGTCAAAAGGGCGCTTTCGGAGGAAGAATACTGAGCTATGAAATCAAAACATTCTCATTTGATACAACAAGAAACTATTTGGCTGAAAAGGCAGATTATCTTAAATTCACAGATGACGGATTTAAAAGGTTCTATAAATGCACAAATGGAAATCCATATTACGTGAATAGCTTTGCAAGATTACTGCCACCTAATGAAGAATTGAATGAAGAAAAAATAATATCTGAATTTAAAAAGACTCTGCCTTACCTATTGGTCAATTTAACAAATGAATGGTATAAGCTGAACAATCAGGAACAAAGGATTATTGCAGCCCTTGTTGAAAAGCCGTTGAAAAGAATTGAAATAGCAAACAAACTAGGAGTAACCAGCGGAGCCATCGGCGCTTCACTAAAATCACTGCAAAACAAAACTTTAATAGAATTGGATAAAGACGGCTTTAGAATATATGATTCCATTTTCAAGGCATGGCTTAAAAACGAATATGAGGAAAAGGGAGATTATCCCTATTAGATAGCTACAGCCTTAAAAAGTTTTGATTTGAAACCAACAGCTACATTGACTATAATAACTATTGAAATTAATTTCAAAAACTATGCTCAATTTAAGGGAAAACATGAAAAACATGAAAATATATAAATAATTACATAATTTACAAACTATTTAAGTATTTA
>NZ_JAZQIJ010000032.1:0-29221 GCF_045541095.1 Methanobrevibacter sp. | reverse complement strand
GGATTTTGGAAAACGCAATCCCTTTTTTTAAAAGAGTGGAATAAATTTTATATAAAATGGTGAAAATTATGGATAAGAAGATAATAATAGGTGGGGTTGTAGTTCTTGCTGTTATTATTGTAGCTGCTTTTGCATTTATGGGGGGTTCTAATGACAGTGACCCAACTCATTTGACTGTTGCAGCTCACAGTAACATCAAAGAACCGGAAGCAGGTTTTAATCCTCTTACCGGTTGGGGATGCGGACACCAAAACTATAATCCGTTAGTACAGAGCTGTCTATTCAAGACAGATAAGAAAGGTGAAATAGTTCCGGACATTGCTACCGATTACTCTATAAGTGACGATGGTAAAACATGGACTGTAAACTTAAGGGATGACATAATATTTTCAGATAATTCAACATTGAATGCAGAAGACGTTGCTTTCACATTCAACACTGCAAAAGCAACAGAATCCGATTTGGACTTAACAAATCTTGAAAATGCAACTGCAGTAAACGATACCTGTGTTGAATTTAAACTTGTTGAACCTAGATCAACATTCATTTATGATTTAAGATACTTAGGTATTGTTCCATCAGACACTTATGACAACAATACTTATGGTGAAAACCCAATCGGTTCAGGACCATATGTATTGGACCACTGGGATAAAGGTCAACAAGCAATCTTTAAAATAAATGACAATTATTATGGCGACAAACCATACTTTACTCAAATTACATTATTATTCCCTGAAGAAGCAACCTGGTTGGAACTTGCTAAATCAGGTCAGGTTGATGTAGTTCCTGTTGCAACTTCTGCATTAAACCAAACTGTTGACGGTTACCAATTCTATGAAGTATCCGCTGGAAGAGCACAAGGTGTTTCATTCCCATACTTAAACGACACTGGTGCGGTATCTCCTGCTGGTTCAAAAATAGGTAACAACGTAACAGCAGATAAAGCAATAAGAGAAGCTTTGAATGTTGGTGTTGACCGTCAAAAAATGTGTGATGAAATTTTTGCAGGACACGCAAAACCTGAATACTCCAGTGTAGATACTAGAGAATTTGTAAATAATGAGTCTTTAGTTAAAGATGCTGATGTTGATGCAGCAAAACAAATCTTGAAAGATGGAGGATGGCAAGATACTGACGGTGATGGAATCGTGGAAAAAGATGGTGTAAAAGCATCATTCGATTTATACTACCCTCCAGACTACCTTGACAGACAATCTTTATCCACTGTTTTTGCTGAACAAGCAAAAGAAATAGGAATTGAAGTAAAACTTGTAGGTGCTGACTGGGATACTATTTACGCTAACATGTACAGTTCAGCAGCTTTAATGCAACAAACTTCTCCAGATCCATACAAATCTATCTATCAACAATATCACAGTAAAGAAGCAGATGATTTCTATATGAATCCTGGTTTATACAACAACAGTGAAAGTGATAAATTGATGGAAGAGGCTATGGCTGCCCGTGACTTGAACCAGGCAAACTCTCTATGGGCTGAATCTGCACTTGTCAATGGTGGAGGTTGGGGTCCTGCTGGTGATGCTCCATTTGCATGGTTAGTCAACTACGACTACAACTATTTCATTAAAGACGGAATTGACATTGGTAGTCAGCCTGACGGTTTAGGAAACGATGTTTTAATCAATATCTGTGATTGGTCCAGAACCAATTCCACAGCATAAACATCTTTTTTCCTTTTTTTATTTTTTTAAAAAAACATGATTGGGGGTTTATTTTTTGAATAAAAAACAGATCGTAAAATTTTTTAGTTATAAACTAATACGTTTCATAATTTTGATGATTGCAGTTGCAATTTTCAGTTTTGTATTATTAGATTTATCCCCTATTAATCCTGTTAACACTTATTTGAGAGGTGCTGCAGTTTCTGAAGCACAAAGGCAGATTTTGGAAAGTTATTTCGGAATGAATGTTCCTCTGCAAGAAAAGGTATTCCATTGGCTGGCTGATTTGGCTCAGGGCCATTTCGGAACATCATTAATATATCGTGCTCCGGTCATTGACATAATAATTGAAAAATTCATGGCTTCACTTGCTTTAATGGCAATATCATGGATATTAAGTGGAATTATTGGATTTGCATTAGGTGTTGTAGCCGGTAAAAACAAAGGGTCATGGATTGATAAGGCAGTAAAAGTTTATTGTTATGCAATTCAATCTGCTCCTTCTTTTTGGGTTGGAATGCTTATTTTGATGGTATTTGCAGTATATTTAGGCTGGTTCCCAATTGGATTTGGAGTTCCTATTGGAGTTAGAAGTACTGATGCTTCATTTTTGGAATGGGCATCAAGACTGGTGCTTCCGACATTGACATTAAGTCTAGTGGGTCTTGCACCGATTGCAATGTATACACGAAATGAACTGGTTCAAGTTTTATCTTCAGATTATGTATTGTTTGCAAAATCCAGAGGTGAAAAAGGCTGGGAACTTGTAAAAAATCATGGTATAAGGAATATATTACTGCCTGCAGTGACATTGCAATTTTTATCTTTCAGTGAATTGTTTGGTGGTGCTGTTTTGGTTGAACAGGTATTTTCTTATCCTGGAATTGGTCAAACGGCAGTAGCTGCAGGTCTTCAGAGTGATGTTCCTCTCTTTTTGGGTATTGTTTTGGTAAGTGCGATTTTTGTATTTGTCGGTAACTTGCTTGCAGACTTGTCATATTATTTAATTGATCCAAGAATTAAGGAGAATGAGTTCAATGATTAAGAAAAAAACAGATGATAAAAAACCATGGTTTTTATATTCTGCAAATTTAAGGACAAAAACCATAATTATTATTGCTCTTTCTGCTTTAATTATTGTAAGTATATTTATTTCAGGTTATTTCATCAGAGATATTCCAACTAGTTTCATTGATGCAAATCAGATGCCTTCATTCGAACATCTTTTCGGTACTGACTGGATGGGAAGAGATATGTTCCAGAGAACCATAGCAGGACTTGGATTAAGTTTGATGGTTGGTTTTATTGCATCAGTTGTCAGCACATTCATTTCCATTGTTTTAGGATTATTCTCCAGTTTCAATAGATTTGCTGATGAGGTTGTTGCTGGAATAATCGATTTGTTTGGATCAATACCTCATATTCTTTTAATCATTCTTGTTTCCATCATGTTTGGTGGTGGAGTCTTTGGTGTAATTATGGGTGTTGGTTTAACTCATTGGACACCTCTTGCGAGAGTTCTAAGGTCTGAAGTAAAAGAAATTAGCACTAAGGAATATGTCCATTTGGCTGAAAACTTGGGAAAATCAAAAGTATGGATTGCAATTAAGCATATTTTGCCATTGGTAGTTTCACAGATTATTGTGGGTGTAATTCTGATGTTCCCTCATGCAATCATGCACGAGGCTGCAATTACATTTTTAGGATTCGGTTTACCTCCTCATGAACCTGCAATTGGGGTAATTCTATCTGAATCAATGAACTATCTTTCATCAGGATACTGGTGGCTGGCATTCTATCCGGGTATGTCACTGCTCATTGTTGTATTGCTGTTTGATTTCATTGGCGAAAATGTTGAAAAACTGCTTAATCCTGAAACTGCACAGGAATAGAGAAATTAAATTATTTCTCTTTTTTTTATTTTTTTGGGGACTTTATATGGATAATTTTGTAATCAGGGAAATCCGAAATGATGAAGATGAAATTAAAAAGGTTCAGGATTTTTTATTTGAACAAATAAAAAAAGCATATGATATTGGACCTATGCCAAAATTTCATTATGATATCTTAAATTTAAAGGATTATTATATTGTACCTTCTAAAAATAGTCTTTTTTTGGCTTTGGATGGAGATGTGATAATTGCTAGCGTAGCCATCAGAGGCTATGACAGGGATTATGAATTTTTCAAGGGCATTTATACTAAAGAAAAGACTGCCAGCATCTGGAGATTGATGGTGGATGAAAAATATAGGCGCAGGGGTCTTGCCCGAAGACTTGTAACAAAGGCAGAACAATTTGCTCAAAATGCAGGTTATGATGAAATATATTTAAACACTCACAGATATCTTGATTCAGCTTTGCCGTTTTGGGATTCATTAGGTTATCAAACAACATTAGAAGAGGATGACTATGATGAAACAAACCATCTGATTAAGAGTCTGTGAGATTTGTTTATAATATTATTACTCTTTTTTTTTAATTTAATTCGTTTTATTTATTTAAATAAGACAAAATTAATTTAAATTGCTATTCATTAGCTTTTCACCTTCTCTGTGCAGTTATTTTTTTTTAAAAATTTTCCTAAACTTTATTTTATATGATTTTATAATATATTACTGATGAAAAGAACTGCATTAAAAATAGGATATATCGGAACTAATTTTCACGGTTTTCAAAGACAGCCTGACTTAAGAACGGTTGAAGAAGAGCTCATTTATCATTTGCGTAAATTAGACTACATTGACGATTTGAAAAAGTCCAGATTCAGGATAGCAGGCAGGACTGATGCTGGCGTTCATAGTTTAGGCAATGTCATCAGTTTTCAGTCTGAAAAGGAAGTTAGGGTTAATGAAATCAACAATTCCCTTCCTGACGACATTAAAATATTGGCAAAGGCTCCTGTCAGATATGCATTCAAACCGAGATATGCTCAAATGAGGCAGTACAGGTATCTTTTATTCGATGATTTGGATATCGATAAGCTTCAAGAATGTGCAGAACTTTTCAAAGGCACACATAACTTCACGAATTTCACTAAACGTTTTCAAAAAACAACTACAAGAACAATTGATGAAATCAAAATTACAAAAGTTGACTTGGATGATTATCACAAAAGGGAATTTCCTAATTTGCACGATACGATTTCTCCAATTTTTGTGGATATTTACGGCGAATCATTTCTATGGAATATGGTAAGGAAAATGATGAGGGTTTTTGTTGATGTTTCAAAGGGAAAGATGAATCTGGATGAAGTGGAAAAATTGTTAAATCCCGGTGAAGATGAACCCCGTGCCAATATTAAAGTAATGGAAGCTGAATATTTGATTTTAATGGATATTCAATATGATGGTATAAAATTTGAATATGATCAGTATGCCTGTGAGCGTTTCAAGCGCGATTTGATTGATTCACTGAATGATTATCAAAAAAGATATGCAATTCGTGAGTCAATGATAAAATGTTTAAATGAGTTATCATAATATTATATATTAATAGGAGTATTATTATGACCAGAGTGTATTATGTTTTCGATAAACTGTCTATAATAGCCATAATAATTGGATTTGTTTTAGGAGGTTATCTGGCAATAAATTATACCAGTTCCAATTTATGGTTTGATGCCATTCCGTTAATTATTATAATAGCCTTTCTGCTTACTATTCCTATTATTCTTGATTTTTTCATTTCAAAGGATAAGCACAAAAATAAATTTCCTTATCGTGCGGTTTTAGAATCTTTTCTGCTTAATATCGCAATATTGGCTGTTTGTACAGCTTTCGGAATCGCTTTAGGTTCATTTTATGTGAACAATTATATGATTAAATAAACTGTTTTTTTACTTTTACATTAATATTTTTAAATTAATTTCATTAAATATAATAACGAGGAATTTACATGAAAATAGCAACCATTTTGGGAACTCGCCCAGAGATAATTAAAATGGCTCCGATTATAGCTGAAGTTAATAAGAGGGGCATTGACCATGTTGTTCTACATACTGGTCAGCATTATGATAAAGAAATGTCTGATAACTTTTTCAGGGATTTGGAGATTCCTACTCCTGATTATAATATTCACGTGGGTTCAGGTACACATGCAAAGCAGACAGGGCTCATGATGGAAGGAATTGAAAAGATTTTGCTTGATGAAAAACCAGATATAGTATTGGTTCAGGGAGATACCAATGCAGTTTTGGCCGGAGCGTTGGTTTGTGCCAAATTGCATATTGCAGTTGGCCATGTTGAAGCGGGTCTCAGGTCATTTGACATGACAATGCCTGAAGAGGTTAATAGAAGGGTTGCTGATATCTGTACGGCAATGTATTTTATTCCAACCGAAAACTCTGCTATCAATCTGCTTTCAGAAGGATTTTCAAGAAAAAATTTACTCATAACCGGAAACACTGTAGTTGATGCATGTTTCAGACACTTGGAAATTGCCAAAAAGAGAGGATTTGAAGAACAGTCTCTGATTGATTTGGATATAGACAGTATGGATAATATTTTAACCCTGACAATGCACAGGGCAGAAAATGTGGATATAAAAGAAAGGGTGTCAAATATCATTTCAGCACTCAAACAGTTAAATGAGATGGATATCATATTCCCGATTCATCCAAGAACCAAGCATACCCTTGAAAATTTCGGTTTATTTGATGAGCTAAACGATTTGGATCATGTTCATATAATAAAACCGATTGGATATCTTGATTTTTTACTTTTAACATCAAAATCATCTTTAATTTTAACAGATTCAGGAGGTCTGCAGGAAGAAGCGATTACACTTGATGTGCCTGCATTAACCTTAAGGTATAATACAGAAAGGCCTGAAACTGTGGAAGTAGGTGGAAACATCCTTGTAGGAGCAGATACGGATGCCATTTTGGAAAATGCAAACAGAATCCTAAATGACGACCAATTCGCAGACAAAATGAAAAATGCCCCAAACCCATATGGCCAGGGAGATGCAGCCATAAAGATAGTGGATGCAATTGAAAAATATCATGGTGAAGGTTTGCTTGATATCAAAGCTCCTGAAGATATAATGGATTCATTTACAAGAAAAATGGCAAAAATTACTGAAGACATCACTGTAATGGACTTTGAAAATAATGAAAACGCACTGATTCATATGGTGTATGACGGAGATAAAATGATATTTCCGGCTGATGAACTAAACTTAAACGGTATGATGATTACTTATGACAAACGATGATTCTATTTTGGTATTCGAGTATTTCACCGCTTCAGGTGAAAAAGATAAGTGCATAATTTCTGAAGCAGAAGAATTAATCTTTGCGCTTTTAAATGATTTGGCTGATTTTAAAAAGGATTTAGTTATAAATAAATCTTATGAAAACAGCATTGCAGGATTTGAAAATACAAATCCCATTTTTATCGAAGGCAATGTAATAGACTGGCTTAAAGACAATGCCTCAAATTTCAGCAAGGCAATTTTCATCGCTGCGGAAAACGATAACAATCTATATAACATAACAAAGATTTTAGAAGACAATAATGTTAAAATTTACACATCTTCTTCAGAGGCATGTCTCAAATCATCTGATAAATATGAAACTTACGAATCCCTTCCGCTCTTTATTCCTCAACCGAAATCATTCAGATTTAAAATTGACCCAAAAGGATATTGGAAAAGGGCTATTGAAAATTTGCATGAAAAATGGCAAGCTGAAGACCCTCTCACTCCTTTGAAATTAATCATTAAACCTTTGATGGGCGTTGATTGTGAAGATATTGTAATACTTGAAAGAATAGAAGATTTAACTTTTGATTTGGATAAGATATTCCATCCGGGTTCCAGAGTACTTGTTCAGGAATATGTCGAAGGAACTGACATCAGTGTCAGTCTGATTTCAGACGGCAAAAAGGCAGTTCCAATCAGTTTAAATAAACAGTATGTTGAGCTTAAAAATGATAAAGGAACATATCTTGGTGGAAAATTGCCTTATGAAAGTGAATATAAGGATGAAGCATTTGAAATAGCTAAAAACGCTGTTGAAGCTATTGATGGATTAAAAGGTTTTGTCGGTGTTGATTTATTAATCAATGCGGATGAAAAGGATATCTATTCAGTTTATCTTTTGGAAATCAATTCCAGATTCACAACACCTTATGTCGGATTAAAGCAGGTTGCCAATTTCAACATAGGTAAAACAATTATTGATGTTATTGATGGAAAAATCGAAATTGATGACATTGACATGTCTTTGGACGGTGAAGTCGAATTTAAAAAATCCGGGGAATCCCTGGAAATTAGGAGATTATAATTATGAAAATAGCTGGTTTTGATATTGGAGGTGCAAATACTGATTTGGCAGTAATAGACTTTGAAAATAGTGAAATAAAAAATATCGAAGTCGATTTTGCATATCTTCCGATGTGGAGCAATAATGATGATTTATCATGCGTTCTTGTTGAACTGATTGAGAAAATATGTCCTTTAAGTGAAATTGATGCTGTGGGAATTTCAATGACTGCTGAACTAGTGGATGCTTATGACACCAAAAAGGATGGGGTCTTGGATGTGGTAAAAAAATGCGAAGAAACATTTTCATGCCCTGTCGCTTATGTTGGCATTGACGGAATGCTGTCCAAAGAGGAAATCGAAAAAGACCCTCTCAAAGCAGCAGCTGCAAATTGGATTGCTACTGCTCAAATTGCAACATTGATTTCTGATAATTGCATATTTATTGATACTGGAAGCACAACCACAGATATTATTCCAATTAAGGATGGAGTGGAATGTGCCATTGGTAAATCTGATTTTGACAGATCTGCAACAGGTGAATTGGTATACACCGGAACATTAAGGACAAATCTTGCAAGCTTTTTGGATAAAGTTGAATTGAATGGAAAGGAATATAGGGTTGCTTCAGAGTTATTCGCCCAGACTGCAGACATTTACACTGTTTTGGATTTGATAAGTGAAGAGGATTATGTATGTGATACTTTTGACGGTCAGTCAAAATCCAAAATCGACTGTGCTAAAAGAATAGCCCGTGTTGTATGTGCGGATTTGGAAATGTTGTCCATGGAGGAAATAGTTGACATGTCTGAATTTATCCATCAAAAGCAAATAGAGCAAATTGCTGATGGTTTAAAACAGGTTGTGGAAACTCAAAACCTTGATTTGATTGTTACAACAGGCCTTGGAAAAGATATTTTGGACAAACCTGCCGCAGAACTTTTAGGTCTTGAAGTAAAATCAATGGCAGACATTCTAACAGATGAAGAGTGTGTTGTGGCTCCTGCTGTTGGAACTTCTGTGATGATGGAAAAATATTTAAAAAAAGTTTAGTTTGGTATTAATACCAAACATCTTTTAATCCGAGCAGATAAGCGCCGGTATTTGCTATTAAGTGAATAATTAATGTAAGCGCAATAGCTATTACTACAAATATCCAATCGAATTTTACAACGAATGAAACGAGTATTAATGCCACTATTATAAAATCCAGTTGGTCCAATATTGGAGCAGGCTTTCCACGACCGATTCCGAGTCTTCTTTTTAAAAAACTGCCTATTGCATCACCTAACATTGCACCAAAACCTAACAGAAATCCGATTAATAGTCCATTATTTACATCAGTAACTATAGGGGTGATAAGGTCAGGTCCTATTGCTGCAATAACAGTTGGGGCAAGATATCCCTGTATGATTCCAGTTATCATTCCGATAATTGTCCCTGCAATTAATCCTCTCCATGTTACTCCATTTCCAATCCAGCGATTGCCTTTACTGTCACATTTTCTAAAATCGACTGGTGTGCCTCCACCAAATGCGAGGGCACCTCCATTTGAAAAGTATGCTGGCAGGATGAAATAAAGTGTTGTTATAAATGCTAGTCCTATTATCTGTAAATTTACTGTCATTAATTTTTCTCCAATATGGTTAATTATATTTTATCAAAACTAGTATATATTGATTAAGTTTAAATATGTAATTATTTTAAATATATAATATTATGCAAATGTCATTATTGACATATGTTTTTTGATTAAGGTGATTTGTTTGAAAATAAAAGAAACTAAAAGTTTATGCCCAGAATGCGGTAAACCTTTATCTGCAGAGGTTTATGATGAAGATGGAAAAGTTTTCATCAAAAAAACCTGTGATGAACATGGGGAATTTATCAATACTTACTGGAGTGATGACAAGTTATATGACCACGTTGAGAAATTCACACCTACAATAACTTCTATTGATAACCCATGTGTTCCAGATACTGGAGCTTGTCCAAGTAATTGTGGTTTATGCTCCAAACATGAGACTTCTACTGTTTTGGGTTTAATTGATGTAACTAATAGGTGTAATTTAAGATGCCCAGTCTGTTTTGCAAATGCAGCTGCAGCAGGATATAAATATGAACCTTCACAGGATGAAATTAGACAAATGCTTAGAAATTTAAGAAATCTCAAACCTCATCCATGTCCCGCAATTCAGTATGCTGGGGGAGAACCTACAGTAAGAAAAGATATTGTGGAACTTGTCAAAATGGCTAAGGAAGAAGGTTTCACTCATGTTCAGATAGCTACAAACGGTATCAGGTTGGCTAAAAGAGAAAACTTGGCAAAAGAATTAAAAGATGCTGGATTAAATACTGTATACCTTGCATTTGATGGTGTAACTCCTGAACCTTATATCAATAACAGAGGTAGAGATTTACTTCCGGATAAAATTCAGGCTATTGAAAACTGTAGAAAAGTGGGTTTAGGTGTTGTTCTTGTTCCTACTTTAGTTAAAGGAGTCAATGACCACCAAGTTGGTGAAATAATCAAGTTTGCATTTGACCACAATGAAAACATTTATGGTGTAAACTTCCAGCCAGTTTCATTTTCAGGAAGAACACCGTCCGACCATGTGGAAGAACAAAGGATTACAATTCCTGATTTTGTTAAAATCATTGAAGATGAAACTGATGGTCAGGTTCCAACCAGTGCTTTTTACCCACCGTCCTCAGTAGAACCTATTGCTGAGTTTATTTCACTTCTTGATGGTGAAGAATCATCTAAAGTTACTTTAAACTGCCACCAACATTGTGGAATTGCTACTTATGTATTTAGGGATAAAACAGAAGGTCCGGGTAAAGATAAACTGATTCCAATTACTGACTTTATTGATGTTGATGATTTGTTTGCAAAACTCAAGGAATATAATGTAACACTTAGGGAAGGTAAATTCGGATCACATAAAAGGGTTTTAGCAGGACTTACTAAAAACCTCACTAAAATGGTTCACAGAAGCAGAACCCCAGAAAATTTGGATATTGTTAAAATTTTATTAAATGTATTTGCTAAAAGGGATTATTCTGCACTTGGAGACTTTTCCAAAGATGCAATGCTTATCTCATGTATGCACTTCATGGATCCTTTCAACTTTGATGAGGACAGAGTTAAAAAATGTGTAATCCATTATGCAACTCCTGACGGAAGAATTATTCCGTTCTGTACAATGAACTCCATGTATCGTGAAAGTGTAGAACAGAAATTTGCCAAACCACTAAACTCAAAAGATTAAACAAATCAAATCACCTAATTTACTTTTGTATTTGGGATAAAATCCCGAATACTTCACTTTTTATCAATAAATTTCAATCATAGTGATATTAATGGATATAATAGAAGGAAAAACATGGACTTTCGGGGAGAATATAGATACTGATGTAATCATTCCTGGAAGATATCTAAGAACATTCAATCCTCAGGATTTAGCTGACCATGTTCTTGAAGGAGAAAGACCGGATTTCACAAAAAACGTTCAAAAAGGAGATATTATAGTCGCCGATGAAAACTTTGGCTGCGGTTCATCAAGGGAACAGGCACCTGTGGCAATCAAAACTGCAGGAGTTGATGCAATCATTGCCAAATCTTTTGCAAGAATCTTTTACAGAAATGCAATCAACATAGGCCTTCCAGTAATCGTATCTGACATCAAAGCAGAGGACGGAGATATAATCAGCATAGACTTGTCTAAAGGAACTTTAATAAACAAGACAAACGGTGAATCAACTACTTTTGAACCTTTCAAAGAGTTCATGTTGAATATTTTGGAAGACGGTGGATTAGTTAACCACTACTTGAATGAAAAAGAATGATTATTATAATTTTAAGAGGGAATTAAAATGGATTGTCCAGTTTGCGGAAGCGATGATGTGGAAATTTTAAACTCTAAACAGAAATCATCAAAGAAAAAAATAATGGAAGAGTATTTATTGAAATGTGAAGATTGCGGTCATGTGTTTAAGGACATTATTTCTTTAAAAAAACCTAGGCCTTACAGAATTATCATATCCGAGCAGGATAAATCTCATAAACTGACTATTGATTTGTCCCCAAGTGATGAACTAAAAAAAGGGGATGTTTTACTATCTGATTTGGGTCAGGTTGAAGTAACCAGCATTGAAGTTAAGGATAAAAGAGTAAACAAAGCCAAACTTGAAGATGTTGATACCATATGGGCTTCTTCAATCGAAATCCCTGCCCGTATAGGATTTTCTGTAGATTTGCATGGTGAAGTCGACTCTTATAAACTTGACCTGGAAAGGGATTTCAAGATTTCTCCGGGTGATGTTGTTAAAATCGATAATCATATTGTCAGGGTGCACGTAATAAAAACCCAGGAGAGAAAAATCACTTCCGGCTTTGCAAGAGCCAACGTAATCAAGAGGGTTTATTCAAAACCTGTCAAATTCAACAATTACGATTATGACCTGACCAAATACATTTTTAAAAAGCATTATAGTGAGAGCCCATGAAGACATATATTGAAACATACGGATGTACATTCAACAAGGCAGATGCACAAATCATTGCCGGTGTTTTAAATGAAAATGATATTGATATTGTGGATGATATCGAAGATGCCGATGTGATAATTTTAAATACCTGTTATGTTAAGTTACCTACCGAAAATAAGGTTGTCTATAAAATTCAGCAGCTCCAAAAGCAATATCCTGACAAAAAAATAATTGTCAGCGGATGTATGGTTGAAATCGATCCTGAAAAACTGGAAAAGATTGGCCCTAACTGTTCATGGATCGGACCGCATCAGTTAAACAAGTCTGCAGACGTTGTCAATGCCACCTACTGCGGGGAGGTTATTCGTGAAACTGGATTTTCCAAAGACAGCAAAGTTGGAGTTCCAAAATTATCAGATGGTAGTTTAATCCACATCATTCAAATTTGTGAAGGCTGTTTGGGAGCATGCACATTCTGCTGTACTCGTTTTGCTAGAGGACCTCTGAATAGTTATCCTATAGCAGATATTGTTGAAGAAGCAAGGAAAGCTATTGAAAATGGTGCATGTGAAATTCAACTCACTGCCCAGGATACCGCAGCATATGGAAAAGATAGTGGCGAAAAACTATCTGATTTAATCAAAGAAGTCGCTAATTTAAACGGAGATTTTCGTGTACGTGTAGGGATGATGCATCCTAAAAACATTTTAAATGATGTTGATGAAATAATCGATGCAATTAAACATCCTAATGTATATAATTTCATTCATTTACCTATACAGTCAGGCAGTGATAAAGTTTTATCCGAGATGAGGAGGGGTCATACTGTTGAACAATATGTGGAAATTGTAAACAGGTTCAAAAGTGAGATTCCGGACTTGACTCTGGCTACTGACATAATTGTTGGATATCCTACAGAAACTGATGATGATTTCCGCCAGACTGTTGAACTGCTTGAAAAAGTCGGTCCGAGTTTGATTCATCTGTCAAAATATCAGCACAGAAAAGGTGCAATTTCATCTTCACTTGAAGAAATTCCTCGTGACGTGATGAAGAAAAGATCAAAATTTTTATCTGAAATTAAATCAGAAATAACCGAAGATGAGAACTCTCATTTGGTGGGAACAACTCAAAATGTACTGGTTGTTGAAAAAGGTTCTAAAGGAGGATTTATTGCTAAAACTGATTCATATATTCCTGTAATTGTTGATGATGTTGATATAGGTTCTTTTGTTAGTGTAAAAATAACTGATGCAACGGCCACTTATCTCAAAAGCGAATTATTGTAGAGAAAATTTTTTATTTATTTATTTTCTTATTTTCATATTTTCACCTTATTTTTATCCTTGAATTTTATATAGTATGGATATTTTTATTTGATTTTCAAAAGCATATTGATACAATTACTATGTTAATATATAGGCGATTATAAGTCATTTTTACCGATACCTTTATATACTATTGGTTACTATCTTTTAATTGGAGGTGTAATAATGAGTGAATTACCAATCGCACCAGTCGGTCGTATCTTAAAAAATGCTGGCGCACAAAGAATTAGTGACGATGCAAAAATTGCATTAGCTGAAGCATTAGAAGAAAAAGGTGACGAAATCGCACAAAAAGCTGTTAATTTCGCACGCCACGCTGGTAGAAAAACTGTAAAAGCTGAAGATATCAAATTAGCAATCAAATAGATTTACTAATTGTTTATTTTCAATAAAAGCTTTTTAAATAAAATCTATTGGCCATTTTTCTTGGTCAATTTTTTTTATTTTTAAAATTTGTTATTTTTTGTGACTGCTTGTTCTATGATTTTAGTAAAGTTTATATATTACTTGTTCTAAATATTATAATGTTGTATAGGACCGGTGGTCTAGGGGTATGATTCCTCTTTGACGTGGAGGAGATCACGAGTTCGAATCTCGTTCGGTCCATATGCCATGTTAGTTCAGATGGGAGAACGCTAGACTGAAGATCTAGATGTCGCTGGTTCAAGTCCGGCACATGGCATTCCTTTTTACTAATTTTTTTAATATTTTTTTTTATGGACTTTAAAAATAGTGTTTTTGAATATTTTTTTTTAAAAATAGAAATTTGATTAAATGGATTTTCCATCTAATCTTTTTTGGTTAGGGTTATTGGTTTTGGGGTTACTTTGGTGTTTTCCCTCAGGTCTTTGTATCTGTTAACGATTTCATAACCGAAATCACTTCCAATTTTATCTGCTCCTGCGGTTAATATCTGGTTAGCAGTTTTATAGTCGTTAATGCCTCCATTGATTTCAATTTTGATTTTTGGAGCATGTTTCTGGAAGATGTTAATATCGTTTACATTTTCATAAATGTGGTTTGGTGATACAAATCCTGTTGCAGTTTTAACATAGTCTGCTCCGCAGTTTTCAGCTAATTTTGCGGCATTGGCCTTTTCATAGTCTTCCAAAGCTTTAGTTTCAATGTTTACTTTTAGTACTTTGTCCCCAATAGCTTCTTTTATTTTAGTTAATTCATTTTCAAGCAGTTCATATTTTTCATCTTTCAGATAGCTGAAATTCAAGACAACTTCGATTTCATCTACTCCTTTTTCAGCCAATGATGCTGCTGATGCAACTTTGCTTTCAGTATCTTCAAAACCTAAAGGAAATCCGACAACACTTCCTATTTTAATATCGGTTCCTTCAAGAATTTCCTTAGCCAGTTCAACATAGCTTGGAGAGATTACTACTGAGTTGAAATTCAATTCCTTTGCTTTTTCGAGAAATTCTCTCATTTCATTTTCAGTAATTATGTTGTTTAGATTAGTATAGTTAATGTAACTTGCTAATTCCTTTGAATTTTTAATATTGTAAATAACCATTTTACCACTCTCTTAATTAGTTAGTATTTATACGAACATATATTTAAATATTTTTATGCGATTCTCTTTTTCATATATGGGCCGACTTTTTCATATCCGAATTTGCGGTAGTAATTTCTTGATCCTATTCCGCTGATTATTGCAACCTCTTCGTATCCGTTATCGACTGACAGGTTCTCGGCCTCTTTAAGAAGTTTTTCACCGAATCCGGTATGTTGACCTATTGAAGGATTTTTACCGCCTATCTTAATCATATTTCCATAAACGTGAAGTTCACGGACAAGTGATGTTTTATCAGTAATTTCATCCCTGAAATGGTTTTTGGATGGGAAACGCAGCCTTAAAAATCCGGCTATGCTTTCTTCGTTAACGTCTTCAATGGACAGGAAGTTTTCAACCCCTTCACATGCACTATACTTTTCTGTAAATAATCTGAAATCATCAAGTTCATATTCCTGTGATGTCTTTTTGTGGCCGATTTCCCTGCATCTTATGCATTTGCAATTGATATGATTTTCTTCCAGTTTGTTGTAGACAAGCTCTCCCAAATTGGATTTTTTAACTCCTGCTTCAATTAAAGTTGCTGGGATGTCCCTTTGAATTCTCATCGTACGTACCCACTTAGGAAGGATTTCTTTTACCTTGGCAATCAGTTCAACGGCCTCTTCGTCAGTATATGGACTGTACTTTCCTTCAGCCCACAGATCATACAGTTCGCTGCCTTTTGTAACAAGACAAGGATAGATTTTAAGCATGTCTGGTTTGAAGTTGTCATCGCTGAAAAGCTGTTTGAACATTTTCAAGTCCTGTTTTTCGTTTGCAAATAATCCTGGCATCATATGCATTGCCACTTTTATTGCGGAGTCTCTTAAAAGCTGGTTAGCTTCTATTACATCGCTAATCTTATGTCCACGTTTAATCTTTTCATACAGTTCATCTGATAATGTCTGAACACCAAGTTCGACACGTGTCACTCCAAAATCAAGCATTCTGTTTATATGCTCCTTTTTACAGTAGTCGGGACGTGTTTCGAAGGTCATTCCGACACACCTTACCTTGGAACTTTCATTAGCCTTTTGAACATCATCAATAAGGACATAGTCATTTGGAGGATACGATTTCAGGATTCCATCTTCAAATGTTCTAATTTCCTCCAGATCAAGATTATATTCAAAATTATTTGGTTTGTTTTCCATTATCAATCCAAAATCAGTCATTGCCTTCAGGCATTGTGATGTGAACCATTCCTGATAGCACAAATCCCTTGATGGGAATGTTCCTCCCATTATGATCAGTTCGACCTTGTCTATTGGATGGCCAATCTGCTTAAGTTGTTTTAATCTGTTAAAGCATTGTATGTAAGGATGGAATTCATACATTCTGCCTCTAAGAGCAGCTGGTTCTTCACCGGTATAACTTGGTGGGGCGATATCACTTTCAGGACAATAGAAACATCTGCCGTGCGGACATTTGTGGGGATGGCACATCACAGCAACAATCGCTACTCCTGAACGTGTTCTTGTTGGTTTTTTCTTCAAGATTCCAGAAATCAATTCTTTTTCTTCCGGTTTTGCATATCTCAAAATATCTGCATTGCTCATGAACTTTGATAGCTTTAAGTCACGGCAAAGCTGTCTTTTTTCAACTTCAAGGTCACGTCGAGTAGATATCTTTCCATCCAATATATCCTCAATAATTATTCGACATGCTTTTTGCATTTTCTCACCATTAATTAAATAGTTAATTTTATATACATGAATAATTTAAATAGTTAATGATTTATATATTATAATATATACTATTAAAAAATATTAATTTTAGGTGATAAAATGAAAATTAGAGAATTTTTAGGTTCAACCGTATTAGACAAAAATGCATACGAAGTAGGTAAAGTAGATGACATTGATTTTGACCCTGAAACTGGTGCAATCGAAAAAATCACCTTAACTTTACAAAAAAACATTTTCTCTAAAGATGAAATTGAAATCTCCTTCGAAGATGTAGCAACCATCGGTGCATACGTTATTTTAAACAAAGAAATTCCAAAAGAAACCGAAGCAGAAGCAGAAACCGTCGAAGCTACCATCGAAGTTGAAGACGACGAAGAAGAATAAATTTTAAACAGGTAAATATTATGGCTTTCGATGCCAGAGACAACGAAATAACTCTTGACAGTCATGTCAGATATGTCGAAACCGGAACAATTGGAAAAGTCATTGACATTAAAACTGAAAATGAAATCGATTGGGTTAAAATCGACAAGACAGAGTTATGGTATCGTGCAAAATTAGTAGAATTGCTTGATGAAAAAGATTTGAAGAAAAAATCTTTTGATGATGGCGATGATGAAATAGATATTGAAGCATTAAAAGAAAAAGCATCAAAACTGGAAAACATGCAAATGGATTCCAGCGTTGCTGAAGGTGGGGGTTAAACCCACTCATTTTTTTCTTTTAATTTTCAACAAACAATCTTATTTTTTCAGCAAGTTTAGGTCCTATGCCGTCCAGTTGCTGCAGCTCTTTTTCTGTAACATTACTTAAATCATTTCCGAAAATTTGAACAACATTTCTAGCCCTTTTTCTGCCGAGTCTTTTAACACCAACCACCAGTGGAATGATGTCGTCCTTTACACCGTAGTACAGTCTTGCAGACAGCACATCAAAGTCTTTCAGGTTGGAATAGTTTCCCAATACTTCTGCGGTATTTTTTGCAAATCTCACAAGACGTGAAGCTTCATAGGCAGATCGTCTGGTTGAAGCTGAATAGACATTATATTTGTTTTCAATTTCATATTCGCTTCTTTCATTTACCCATTCAATCAGTGAAACTGTAGTTGCTTCCGGATTTCCGATATCGATTGCAAATAATCCTGCTTCGGATAATCTGTCACGAACGGGGTCTTTTGATTTTCTGCCTTTAAATGAAATCAGTGGAAGGTCAGGAGTTTCTGATAGTGCATATATGAATTCCTCTACATTAATCTCATCAATGCCTGAAATGTATTCCTTGATTTTAACTGCAGTTTCAACCGAATAGTTGGATTTGGCAATCAATGTTCCAAAATCTGTGGTTTTCAAACCTTCAGGTGTTGCCCTGATGATTCCGTTTTGAAGCAGAAATGAAAGCGCATTTTCAAGCTCGTATCTTAGACTGTCTTCTGCAAACAAGGCCATTGAGGGGTTGTTGCTCATCTGATGTCCGTACAATGTTTTTCCGAAAAAGTCAGTCAGATCCTCCAGATTTTTCGAAAGTGTTGATGCAATCTGAGCAATGATTTGTCTGTAGATGGCATCTTTGTTGTCAACAAGTTTTGAATTGGTCAATTCAATTTCTCCATTAACATAAAAGTCCTGAAGGTTCTGTGCTTCATCCATTGTCTTTGCAATGAGATATGAGTAACCCACATCATCGTATTGTGGTCTTCCTGCTCTTCCAGACATTTGCTCATAATCAAAAACAGGAATCGGCTGAGGGCCGTTGCTGGTCCAGCGTGTGTGGTCACGTATGACAACAGTCTTTGACGGTAAATTGACACCGTACATCAGACTTGGTGTGGCTGTAATCATCAGAATGTTGCCGTTTCTGAATTCATCTTCAATGATTTCTTTTTGTTCATTGAACAGGCCTGCATGGTGGAATGCAACTCCTTTTTCAGCTGCTTCGGCAAGTTTGAGGCATGTTGTGGTTGGAAGTGATCCTTTCCTTTTAGGCACATCCAGAAGTTTCTCTGCAACTTCCTTGAATCTTTTTCTTTGTTCCACATTGATTTTTTTGTTTATTTTGCCTGAAACGTATGTGGCCAGACTTTCTGTAAATCTTCTTGTTGATACAAATGCCAATGCTTGGGATTTATCTTTAATTGCCTTTTCAATCACTTTTACTATGACATCGTTTTTGTTTTTGGTATTGAACATTTCAGCGTCCAATACTTCTTTGTTCAACGGCACAGGGCGGTAGTCATGTTCAACGCATGTTCCTTCAAGCCAGCCTTCGATTTCCTCGATGTTTCTTAAGGTTGCAGAAAGGGCAATTATTCTCATTGAAGGATTTATTATTTTTGCTCTTGTTATTGCAGCTTCAAGTGTAGGACCTCTTGTATATTCTCCTATCATGTGGAATTCATCGATGATTAGGGTATCTACGTCACGCAGATTGTCCCAATTGAATCTGGTCAAAGCATCAAATGATTCAAAAACCATAACTGACAAATCAGCACTGCCTGGGTGTTTGCCCACTCGTATTCCATGTTCTTCAAAAGCCTTGAACTCCTTTACCTTTTCATTTTGAATTGATAAAAGGGGGGCGGCATAAACTGCTTTTCCACCATTTAATATGGTTTTAAGTGCAGGCAGCACTCCAAGAACTGTCTTTCCACTTGCAGTTGGAATGCAAATGATGTAATTTGATGAATCATCCAGGTATCCTGATTCTATAACTGCCTTCTGCGCAGGATTGAACTCTTTGATGTAAGGATATGCGCTATTAATAATTGCTTTAATATCATTTGGTAAATTTTCCATTTTAATCATTTAAATTTTATTTTTTTAATATATAATAAATATTGTTAGAGAGCATTTGATAACTAATTTATAACAGATTTTTCCCAAAATTAAATTTAATCTATGTTATTTCAGAAATTTTTAAATTTGTATAAAATTAAATATATTCATGTATAAGATTACTAAATATTTGTGATAATATGAATGATGAACTTAGGGAAAATGGAGGAAATAAGGCGATTGTTGTTGCGGTTGCAGCAAATATTTTTTTAACAGTTTTCAATTTACTTGTGGGTTTTGCAAGCGGAAGCAGTGCATTGATTTCTGAAGGAGCTCATACATTTACAGATATTGTCACAACTGTCGCAGCATACATTGGATTTAAACTTAGCCTTAAACCCGCAGATTCCGAACATCCTTTAGGTTATGGCCGTGCAGAAGCGATAAGCGGTTTATTTATAGTTCTCTTTTTGGTGATTATTGCATGGGAAATTCTTGAAAAGGGTTTTAAGCAGATTTATTTCCATCAGGCTCATCCGGTTACAGAATCGCTTGTTGTCGCAATGGCATTTATAGGCATTCTGGTTAATTTTGCCGTAAGTACATATTTGATTCGGATGGGAAAGAAAATTCAAAGTCCTGCAATTGTTGCTGATGGTCAGCACCAAAGAACTGACATTTTCTCATCAGTTGCAATTCTCGTTGGAGCGGTCATTACAAATATGGGCTATCCGATATTCGATCCAATCATTTCAATAGTGATTGGTGTTTTAATTCTCAAAACTGCTGTTAAATTGTTTATAGCGAATTTCAACTATATTATCGGTAAGGTCCCGTCACAGGATTTCATTTTAGAAATTAAAAATATCGCACTCAGTATACCTCAGGTGCATAATCCTCATGACATTAAGGTTGATTATATGGGAAACTACGCAGTGGTTTCATTGCATGTTGAACTTGATGAGAACCTGATTTTAAGGGAGTCTCATAGAATAGCCCATGAAGTTCAGGACAAAATCCTTCTGGAAAAGCCCGAAGTCCGTTATGTCATAGTCCATACATGTCCGTTGAATTCGAAATATAATCATGAACAGAGGATGAAATCCTGATTAACTAATAATCAATTTTGGTTATAAAGTAACAGTTATATATGATTAAACAATAAAGATATTGACATAATAATTTATTATAGGTGACATTAATATGGCAATTAAAGTAGAAGTATTTTCAACAAACTCATGTCCACATTGCCCTGCAGCAATTGACGCAGCTCAAAGAGCTAAAGACAAATTAGGCGACAGTATTGATGTAGAAGTTCTCAAAATCGATGAAAGTGATGAAAATAGGCAAAAAGCTATTAACTATCAAATTATGGCAGTTCCTACTGTTGTCATCGACGGTGAAGTAACTTTCGTTGGCGCACCAAGTGATGATGAACTTATGGATAAACTCGAATCTTTATTATAGATTCTCTCTTTTTTTATTATTTTTAACATGACTGATGATAATTATACTGGAGTTACAACAGGAACCATTGCAACAGCATGTTCTCTAGCTGCTTTGGATGCAATTGTTGACTCTCCGGATATTGTTTGTGTAAAAGTCGATACTCCTAAAAAGACATTGGATATAATAATCGATGATTGTAAGAAATTATCTCCTTTTAAAGGCCAGGCCAGCGCCCATAAAAATCCCTACAATGATCCTGACGTAACAGTTAATCTTGAAATCTTTTCAACAGTAGAACTGATGGACAGGACTGATGAGGAATCAAACGTTTTAATTACAGGTGGGATAGGAGTTGGCAAAATCACAAAACCTGGATTGCAGATTCCTGTTGGTGAATATGCCATCAATCCGGTTCCAAGACAGATGATTGTAAAAAATTTGCAGGATAAGATTCCCGACGGCAAAGTTGCAAAGGTTACCATTTCCATTCCGGATGGGGTCGAGATTGCCAAAAAAACTATGAATCCCAAATTGGGAATTGTCGGAGGAATATCAGTTTTGGGAACAACCGGAATTGCAAGGTCAATGTCCAGTGATGCATATAAAAATTCCATCGTCACCCAGATAGACGTTGCAATTGCATCAGATATTGATGATTTGGTTTTTGTTCCGGGAAACATAGGCGAGAAACTGGCTCTCAAGAATCTCGACATTACCAAGGAGCAGATTGTCCAAACAGGAAATTATGTCGGATTCATGTTTGAAGAAGCTGAAAAAAGAGGAATAACTCATTTCACGTTCTTTGGGCATATGGGCAAATTGATTAAGGTTGCTGGAGGCATATTCAATACCAAACATGCAATTGCGGATGGAAGACGTGAGATAATGGTGACTCATGCAGCATTATGCGGTGCTGACAGGCAGGACTTGCAGAGACTGTATGATTCCAAAACAACTGATGACATGATGGATATTTTAAATGAACTTGGCATTTCAGTTGACGTTTCAAACAGTATTGCAGATGCGATTCATGAAAGATGTCTGCAGCGTTTTGATTTGGATTTAAATGTAATTCTGGTTGATATGGAAGGTAATTATTTAAACAATAACTTTAAAAAATAATATTATAATTTGTGGAGATTACTTTTTATGAAAATAGCGATGGTTGGTCAGTTTCCACCGCATTTCGGTGGTGTGGGGGTTCATATACATACTTTATCAAAAGAGCTTGTCAGGCAGGGTCATGAAGTTTATGTAATCACTTATCCTCATAAAGACATTCAAGATATTGATGGAATCCATGTTATAGGCACCAAAGGTCTTAACATTCCTGGAGTTCGAGGTTTAATGTTTAAGAAGAATGCCAAAAAGGCATTGGAAAAGCTAGTTGAACAGGAAGATATTGACATAATACATGGCCATTACCTCTTTCCTGCAGGTGCTGCTGCAGTTGAAGTCGGAAATGAGCATGGTATAAAGACTTATGTCACCGCACATGGTTCTGACATGTTTGAACTGTATAAAAAACAGGCATATATACGTTCCACAGTCAGAAACGTATTGAAAAAGGCAGACCATGTTTTTGCAGTGAGCAACGCTTTAAGGCATGAAATAATTGCTACAGGCGTTAGGGGCATATCTGAAAAAACAAGCCTCTGCTGGAATTCCGTTGATATTGACAAATTTTCTGCTGATGGCGATGATTCTTTTAAAATAGAAAACAATTTGACAGACAAGCCAATCGTTCTTTTTGTCGGAAATCTTATCAAAAGGAAAAATGTAGATTCTTTACTTGAAGCAAAAAAAATATCCAACAGCGATTATTATTTGGTCATTGTAGGTGATGGGCCACTGTTTAAAAAGCTCAAAAAGAAAGTTGAGGATGAAAACATCAGGGATGTGATTTTCACAGGTTCAAGAAGGGATGTTGAGAAAATCATACCTAGCTGTGATTTGCTGGTTCTGCCTTCATTTTCAGAAAGTTTCGGTCTTGTACTGATTGAGGCATTAGCATGTGGAAAACCAATTATCGGAAGTAATGTCGGTGGAATTACAGAAATAATTACAAGTGATGTTGGATTTTTGGTTAATCCGAATAAAGTATCTTCCATTGCTGATAAGATAGATAAGGTCATCAATGATGATGAGCTAAGGATGAACTTGTCTCAAAATGCAAGGGACAGAGCAATGAAGTTTTCCAAAGTCAATATTCCCTATGATGAGGTCAAATAATGAAAAAAACAGTAAGATCACCAGGTTCAGCAACAATTATCAATGCCATAGCAACTGGTTTCGGTTCTGCATTTGGCATTGGGCTTGACATTAAGTGTGTTGCTAAAACTACAGAAAATTCTATTAAATGTTCCAATGATGTCGGAGCGGACAACAGTCTGATGGAACTTTGTGTCGAAAGAGTATTCAATCACTACAATATCAATAAAGATGAATTGGGTATTGATTTAAAAACCGAATCCAGTTTGCCGATGGCGTCAGGTCTTTCAAGCAGTAGTGCTTCATCCAATGCAATTGTAAAAGTTGTTTCTTCAATAGTTAGCGAAGAATTTGATCTAAATCCTCTTGATGATTTACAAATCATTAATATGGCTATTGATGCATCACTTGAGGCGGGCGTTACAATAACAGGTTCATTTGACGATGCAACTGCATCATATTTTGGAGGGGTTGTCTTAACCAATAATAGGGAACGTGAATTCATTATCAAGGAAAGGATGGATGAATATCCTATCCTGGTTTACATGCCTAATTTTTATTCAAAGTCTGGAGATTCCAATCCTGAACGTATGAAACTTTTGGCTCCATTGGTGGAAACTGCTTTTGGATTTGCAAAACAAAAGGATTATTTCAAGGCGCTTAATCTAAACGGTTTGATTTATTCGGCCACTTTAGGATTTGATTCTTCAATAGCTATTGACGCTCTGGAGGCAGGTGCGATTGCATCAGGATTGTCTGGAACTGGATCTTCTTTTGTGGCTGTTGTAAGTGAAAATTCAATAGATGATGTAAAGGATGCATGGAGCAAGTTTGAAGGCAGGGTCATTGAAACCAAGGTTGACAATGACGGATGCATGCTATTGTGAAAATTGATTTTCAAAATATAAATTTCACAATTTTATTTTTCAATTATTAAAATTTAGCATATAGTTTATATACTAGGATTATTATAAATTATATTATTATCATTATTATCAATTTGGTGATTTTTTTGGAAGAAGTCTATGAAATAAAACGTTTTAATAATAAACAGGAAGCCGAAGAACTTCTGAAAAAATCAAGAAAATGCATTGATGAAATTGATAATGAATTATTTGCATTGATTTCTAAAAGAACATCCTTTGCAAAAGATATTGCTCTTTCAAAGGATTATCTTGGAAAACCTATTTTTGATGAAAGTAGGGAAAAGGAAATCCATGAGAAAATTGATGCTTATTGTGAAAAATTTGGTCTTGATGTTGATATCATCAACCAGATTGTTGACATGCTGACTATTTTAAATAAAAATGAACAGGAAAAAATTTTAAGGGAGGAATGATTATGGGAAATATTAGAACTTCATTTGTTAAACGTTTAGCAAAAGAACTTATCGAAACTCATAAAGGAGTTTTCACTACTGATTTTGAAGAAAACAAAAAATTAGTACAAGAATACTCTACCGTAAGTACTAAACATTTAAGAAATAAAATCGCAGGATATGTTACAAGGCTTGTAAGGTTAGAACAAACCCAAGACTAAGCTTTTTTCATATTTTTTTTACATCTTTTTTTCTAACTTTTTATTTTGTTTTAAAAATTTTTGTAATTTGTCTATTTTTTCAATATTTAACTTTTCAAAATCCGTAAATTTTCCAAAATAATTTTGATTAAAAGTTTATTAATATGGTTAGATATAAATATATATTAATATTTTTGTTGTTCAAAAATATGGTTAAAACTTTATTAGTTTTTTGAAATAGGTGAATTTAATGGATTTAATAGTAGCAAAATTTGGTGGAACCTCGGTAGGAAACGGTTCCAGAATAAAAAAAGCGGCGCAGTCCGTAGTAAATGAGTATATGAAAGGCAATCGGGTAGTAGTTGTAGTTTCTGCAGTTAACAAGACAACCGATGATTTAATTGGATTATCCAACGAAGCAATCGGCGATGGATTGACTGACAAGCAGAAGGCAGAAATCATGGCTATGGGTGAACTTACCAGTGCTAGAGTATTCTCAGCAACTATTGAGTCTTTAGGTGTAAAATCTGAATTCATTGATCCTTATAATGAATTATGGCCAATTATTACTGATTCCAATTCTCTTGAAGCAAAAATTGATTTTGGTACAACCAACAAAAAGATTGTGGGAATTGAAAACCTTATAAATCAGGGAATCATTCCGGTAATTTGTGGATTTTTAGGAAAAGGTCCTAGCGGTGAAATCACCACTCTCGGAAGGGGTGGAAGTGACATTTCAGCATTCTTAATTGGTCATTGTTTAAATGCAAATGAAGTAGTCATCGTCACAGATGTGGAAGGTGTAATGTCCACAGATCCTAATAAAATCGAAGAGGCTGAGTTGTTAGAGGAGATTTCAGTCGAAGAAATGAGGGATTTGGCTACTCACGGAGCACAAGTTTTACATCCTCATGCATTAAAATATAAAGATCCATTAATAAGTGCTAAGATTATTAATTTTGATTACGGAGATTTAAGCGCTAAAGGAACCCGTATCACCGGACCTTTTGAAGGCGACATTTTAAAATCCGTAACGTTATACAAGGACCCTATTTCACTTATTGTTCTTGTCGGAGAGGCAATGCTTAGAAAAGTTGGACTTTTGGCCGATATCACAGGAAGCCTTGCTGAAAACCAAATCAATATATTTGGAATTTCAGCCGGTCAGAATTCAATCACCACTTTTGTAAACAAGAAGGACTCCGAACAGGCATATCATGTTTTACATAATTTGGTTGTTGATAATGATATTTTAAGTTCTTTATCTCTTGGAAGGGATACTGCGATGATTACTTTAGTAAGTCCTGACATTATTGAAACCCCAGGTATTATTTCAGGAATTACAGAACCGTTAAGAAAAAATAACATAAATATTATAGAAATTACATCATCTCAAACAGCAGTTGTACTGTTTGTTGATTGGCAAGATGGTGAAAAAGCTTGTAAATTAGTAAATGAGGTTTTAGGATGAGATTTGAAGGAACATATGTTGCAATGGTAACTCCTTTTGATGAAAATAAAAACATTGATGAAGAAGGATTTAGATCAAACATCAACTATTTAATTGACCAAGGTGTGGATGGTTTGGTTGGTGCGGGAACCACTGGTGAGTCCGCCACATTGAATCATGAAGAACACCAAAGGGTTATTGAAATTCTGGTTGATGAAGTGGATGGAAGAGTTGAAACTATCGCAGGTACTGGAAGTAATGCAACTTCCGAAGCTTTGTCACTGACAAAGTTCTCTGCAGATGCAGGTGCAGATGCAGCACTTTTAATCACTCCTTATTACAACAAACCTCAACAGCATGCATTGATAGACCATTATGGTACAATTGCCGAAGCTTGTGACATTCCACTTATTGCTTATAACGTACCGTCACGTACCGGAACCGACATTGCTGTTGAAACCATTGTTGAATTGGCCAAAATCGATGGTATTGACGCTGTGAAAGAGGCCAGCGGTAGTGTGGATAAAGTTTCAGACATATATAGGGCATTAACCCTTGAAGGATTGGAAGATGACTTCAACATACTCTCTGGAGAAGACTCCCTGACCTTGCCGATTATGGCAGTTGGAGGAACTGGTGTAATCAGTGCATCCGCAAACATTGACGGTAGAAGAATGGCTCTGATGGTTAACAGCATATTGAATGACGATTATACAAGAGCCGTTGAGCTTCACTATGAAATGCTTGATATTATTAGGGCATTGTTCATTGAAAGTAACCCTGTTCCGGTTAAAACCGCAATGAACTTAATGGGTCTTCCGGCAGGTCCTTTCAGACAACCGTTATGCGAAATGAAAGAAGAAAACTTGGAAATTCTTAAAAAAGCATTAAAAGATTCTGATTTAATTTAAGTAGGTATTATTATGATTAAGGTAGCAGTGACTGGAGCTGCAGGAAGAATGGGCTCCGGCATTATTAGAAAAATCACACAACAGGATGATATGGAAGTAGTTGCAGCTATTGAAATGCCTAACACTCCTCTTGCTGGCCGTGATGCTGGTGTTCAAGCTGGAATTGAAGAGTTAGGTGTTGAAATTGTTGGATCTGAAAAACTGGAAGAAGCTTTAAAAGAATCTGGAGCAGATGTACTGGTTGATTTTACCATTGCTCCTGCAGCTGCAAATGCTATTAAGGTAGCTACTTCCTGTGGTGTAGGTGTTGTTGTTGGAACAACCGGTTTCACTGATGAACAGATGCAGGAAAACATCAAAAACGTAAAAGACAACAATGTTCCGGCAGTTATTTCATCAAATATGGCTATTGGAGTAAATGTTTTCTTCAACACTCTAAAGAAACTGGCTCCTCTTTTATATGATTATGATATTGAAATTATAGAAGCACATCACAACCAGAAAAAGGATGCTCCGTCAGGAACTGCTATGACTGCATTTGAAGTCATCGCTAAGGAATTGGACAGGGATACTGAAGAGGTTGGTGTTTTCGGAAGAAAAGGTTTAGTCGGTAAAAGAACTCCTGAAGAGATAGGTGTTCATGCAATACGTGGTGGTGACATCGTAGGTGACCACACAGTAATGTTTGTCGGCGATGGTGAAAGATTGGAAGTTAAACATCAGGCTCATACAAGAGAAGTATTCATTGCTGGAGTTATAAGAGCTATAAGATACATTCCTGAAGCTGAAAAAGGTGTTGTCAGCAGTATGAATGATGTTTTGGGATTAGAATAGGTGAGTTAAATGGTAAACGTTGGTGTACTTGGTGCAACTGGGATGGTTGGACAAAGATTTATTCAGTTACTAGCAAATCATCCTGATTTTGAAATTACAGCTTTGGCGGCGTCTTCTCGTTCCGCCGGTAAAAAATATGAAGATGCAACTACCTGGTATTTGGATAATGAAATGCCTGATGTGGTTAAAGATATCGTAGTGTGTGAAACTTCTCCTGAAGCTATGGATAATGATGTAGATATTGTATTTTCATCTCTTCCTACCGAATTTGCAGCTAAAGTTGAGAAAGACTTCGCAAAAGATTATGTTGTTGCAAGTAATGCTAGTGCACACAGGATGAAAAAAAATATTCCTTTAGTAATTCCGGAAGTCAATCCTGAGTGCTTAGACATGATTGATGCGCAACAGAAGGAAAATGACTGGGATGGTTTTATTGTAACCAATCCAAACTGTTCCACTATTGCTTTAGCATTAACATTAAAACCTGTTGTTGATAATTTCGGTGTAAATTCTGTTAGAGTATCAACCATGCAGGCTGTGTCCGGTGCAGGTTATAATGGTGTTCCTTCAATGGCTATTGTCGATAATCTCGTTCCTTTCATTGGTGGTGAAGAAGAAAAAATGGAATCAGAATCACTCTATTTGTTGGGTACTTTTGATGGTAGCGATGTAATTCCGGCTGATTTCAAATTGAGTGCTTCATGTCATAGGGTGCCTGTTATTGATGGTCACACTGAGGCAGTATTTATTGAGTTGGACGATGAGTTTGACATTGCTGATGTTGCTGATAAAATGGCAAACTTTAAAGCATTGCCACAAGAACTAAATTTATTCTCCGCTCCTGAAAATCCTGTAATTGTTAAAGAAGAGGAAAACAGACCACAACCTAGAATGGACAGAAATGCAAGTAATGGTATGGCTGTTACTGTTGGAAGGTTAAGAAAAGACCAAGCCTTCGATAATAGTTTCAAATATGTTCTTGTAGGTCATAATACTGTTCGTGGAGCTGCAGGAGCATCAATATTGAATGCTGAATTAATAAACGATAAAAT